>NZ_JBFULD010000510.1:0-1863 GCF_056400505.1 Terrabacter sp. P5_B1 | reverse complement strand
CGCGAGGGGGTCGCGGCGTTCGTCGGCGCGCGTGAGGGCGACTCGGTCGTGTTCACGCGCTCGACGACCGACTCGTGGGCGCTGCTCAGCAAGGCGCTGCCGAGCCGCACGACGGTCTTCGTCTTCGGCACCGAGCACCACTCGACGCTGCTCCCGTGGGGCCGCTTCCGCACGGTGCGCCTCCCGGTCCCCCAGACGGTCGAGGACGCGCACCTCCTGCTCGAGGAGGCGCTGACGGACCACCCGTCGCGCCACCGCCTCGTCGTCGTCGCCGCCGCGTCCAACGTCACCGGTGAGGTGTGGCCCGTCGAGCGTCTCGCCGCGCTCGCCCACGGGCACGGCGCCCGGATCGCCGTCGACGCGGCCCAGCTGTCGGCGCACCGGACGATCGACCTGGCCGCGTGGGACGCCGACTACGTCGCGTTCTCGGGCCACAAGACGTATGCCCCCTACGGCGCGGGCGTGCTGGCCGGGCGCTCCGACTGGCTCGACGCCGGCCACCCCTACCTGCTCGGCGGTGGCGCGACCCGGTCGGTGACCGAGGACGGCACGACGTGGGCCACCGGTCCGGCGCGTCACGAGGGCGGCAGCCCGAACGTCATCGGTGCGATCGCCCTCGCCGCGGCGTGCGTGACCATCACCCGACACCGCGTGGTCATCGAGGAGCACGAGTCCCGCCTGCTCGATCGGCTGCGCTCGGGGCTGGACGAGGTGACCGGCGTCGAGATCCTCTCGATCTTCGGCGACGACAGCGACCGCGTCGGCGTGGTCGCCTTCACCGTCGAGGGCTGGGACTCCTCGCTCGTCTCGCAGGTCCTCTCTGTCGAGCACGGCATCGGCGTGCGCGACGGCAAGTTCTGCGCCCACCCTCTCGTCGACGAGCTCCTCGRGGACCCGTGGGGCGAACGCCCGACCACGGCCGTCCGCGCGAGCATCGGCCTCGGCAGCACCCTCGAGGGCGTCGAACGGCTCGTCGCCGCCGTCGCCCGGCTGGTCGAGCACGGCACCGACGCGGCGTGGACCCGCACGGGGAGCGGCTGGACGCTCGAGGGCACCGACCCGCGCGACGTCGAGGTCGCTCGTCCCTGGTGATCCCCTGGTGATCCCCTGGTGATCCCCTGGTGATCCCCTGGTGATCCCCTGGTGATCCCCGGCGTGGGCCGCTGCCCCGGTGTCGCGCCCCGGTGTCGCGCGCGTCAGCGCGTCGGCAGGTGGTAGCTCGCCCACACGGCCGCGTGGTCGGCCCGGTTGAACGCCACCTGACCGGCCGCCACGACCGTCAGGCGCCGGCTCAACAGGTGGTCGAGCTGCACGAACGGTGGCAGCCGGTTGCCCGCGAACGGCCAGGTGCGGACCCAGCCCTCACCGTCGGTGCGCTGCGCGTCGTCGAGTCCCTCCGCGAGGGCACGGAAACCCGGGTGGCCGAAGCTCGCGTTGAAGTCGCCCGCCATGACCACCGGCTGGTCGCCGTCGAGGTGCTCCTTCCACGACTGGAGCGCACGCAGGCCCGCGCGCCACTGGTCGGTGTCGCCCGGGAGCGGCGCCGTGGGGTGCGCGACCTTGAGGCGCACGGTGCCTTCCGGCGCCGTGACGTCRACCTCGGGCTGCACGCTCTGCGTGGTCTCGACCGCCACGTCGGTGCCTGGGTTGCGCACCGAGAGCGGGTAGCGCGACAGGATCATCGTCCCGGTGAACGTGCTGGCCCGCGCGATCCCCTCGCGATGCGTGAAGTAGTCGCTCGCGCCCTCGGCGTCGAGCCGTCGCATGATCGCGGGCGTCGCCTCCGTCACGACGAGGACGTCGACGGCGTGGAACCGCACGGCGTCCATGAGCTGTCCGGCGTTGGCGGCACCGATCCACGTG
>NZ_JBFULD010000509.1:0-1868 GCF_056400505.1 Terrabacter sp. P5_B1 | reverse complement strand
GCGCCGGCCGGCGCCGGTCTCGGCGGCTACCGCACCGTCATCGAGTTCAGCGACCGGCTGCGGCCCCGCGTCGAGGGCCCGAGCAGCGTCAAGGCGCAGGACCTCACCCAGCAGTGCGCCGACCACCTCGCCACGACGATCCGCACCCACACGAGCAGCTGGCACATGCTGCAGAAGGTGTTCGTCGACGACCTCGACACCGCCCGCGACCCGGCACGCGCTCCCGCCGGAGCGCGACCGTGAAGATCGGCATCGTCTGCCCGTACTCGTTCGACGTGCCGGGCGGGGTGCAGTTCCACGTCCGCGACCTCGCCGAGCACCTCATCGGCCAGGGTCACGACGTGTCGGTCCTCGCACCGGCCGACAGCGAGACCGAGCTCCCCGACTACGTCACGTCGGCGGGCCGCGCCACCGCCGTGCGCTACAACGGATCGGTCGCGCGGCTGAACTTCGGCCCCGTGACGGCGTCCAAGGTGAACAAGTGGCTCGACGCCGGCCAGTTCGACGTCCTGCACCTGCACGAGCCCGTCACGCCCAGCATCAGCGTGCTGGCGCTGATGGCGGCGGAGGGGCCCATCGTCGCCACCTTCCACACCTCGATGCTGAGGTCGCGGACGATGCAGACGGCATACCCCATCATCCGGCCGGCCCTGGAGAAGATCGCCGGCCGCATCGCGGTGAGCGAGGACGCCCGCCGCACCGTCACGACCCACGTCGGGGGCGACGCGGTCGTCATCCCGAACGGCGTCTACGTCGACCGGTTCGCCGACGCCCCGCGCCGGTCGGCGTGGATCGGCACTCCGGCGTCGCCCACGATCGCCTTCCTCGGCCGGATGGGCGAGCCGCGCAAGGGGCTTCCCGTCCTCGCGGCCGCGTTGCCCGAGGTGCTCCGCTCGATCCCGGGCCTGCGGGTCCTCGTGGCCGGACCTGGCGACCCCGACGACGTGACCGAGGGCTGGCCGGCGGAGGTCGCCGCGGCCTGCGTGTTCCTCGGCTCCGTCTCCGACGACGACAAGGCCTCGCTGCTCGCGTCGGTCGACGTCTACGTCGCGCCCAACACCGGGGGAGAGAGCTTCGGCATCATCCTCATCGAGGCCATGAGCGCCGGCGCCTGCGTGCTGGCCAGTGACCTGCCGGCGTTCTCGCGGGTGCTCGACGGCGGCGCGGCCGGTGCGATGTTCGCCAACGAGCACCCCGAGGACCTCGCGGGCACCCTCGTCGACCTGCTCCGACGGCCGGATCGCCGTGCCGAGCTCGCGGCAGCGGGTCAGCACCGCGCCCGGCTGTTCGACTGGTCGGTCGTCGCCGACGACATCCTCGCCGTCTACGAGACGGTCATCGAGGGTCGCGCCGCCGCCCACTGGGAGCCGACAGGGCGCTGGAACCGCTTCCTGCGCGGGGGTGCCCGGTGAGCGAGGTCTTCTCCTGGGTCTTCGGCGTCCTCTTCGTCCTCGTGCTCGCCGCCTGGTACCTCTCCTACACGGCGGCGCGCCTCGACCGCCTCCACGTGCGACTCAGCGGCACGCTCGCCGCCCTCGACGCGCGCCTCGTCCGCAGGGCCGAGGCCGCCGTCGAGCTCGCCAACAGCGGCCTGCTCGACGGGGCCACGTCCCTCCTGCTCGCCAACGCCGCTGCCGGCTCCTTCGAGGCGCCGTCCGAGCACGGGGAGGAGCGGGAGCTCGCCGAGAACGACCTCACCGAGGCCCTCGACCTCGCACTGACCCCCGATGCCGTGGCAGACCTGCGGTCGACCCCGCTCGGCCAGGACGTGCTGTCCCGCGTCGGCTCGGCGTGCACCCGCGTGCAGCTGGCGAGGCGTTTCCACAACGACGCGGTGACCGACGTGCGCCGGGTGCGCCGCAAGTGGG
>NZ_JBFULD010000508.1:0-1874 GCF_056400505.1 Terrabacter sp. P5_B1 | reverse complement strand
GGGCGCGGTGGGCCGTCATGCGGGCCGCCGTCCGCGCGGCGCGCGTCGGCGCGTGCGGCCCCCCCGTCGACCTCCTGCACCGTCACCTCAGGCCTGCAGCACGACCGGGATGATCATCGGGCGGCGGCGGATCTTGCCACCGACCCACGAGCCGACCGCGCGGCGGATGACCTGCTGGAGCTGCTGGTCGTCACGGACACCCTTGGCGACGGCCTCCTCGATGGCCCGCTCGACCTTGGGGATGACCTGCTGGAAGATCGCCTCGTCCTCGACGAACCCGCGGGCCGTGATCTCCGGTCCGCTGGCGATCTTGCCGGTGGCCGCGTCGAGCACGACGACACAGGTGATGAAGCCCTCGTCGCGCAGGATCCGGCGGTCCTTGAGCAGCGCCTCGTCGGCGCCGCCCACGCTGCTGCCGTCGACGTAGACGTAGCCGCACTCGACGACGCCGACCACCGACGCCTGCCCGTCGACGAGGTCGACGACGACGCCGTCCTCGGCGAGCACGACGTTGTCCTCCGGGACGCCGGAGGCGATCGCGAGCTGGGCGTTGGCATACATGTGCCGCCACTCGCCGTGGACGGGCAGGACGTTGCCCGGCTTGACGATGTTGTAGCAGTAGAGCAGCTCGCCGGCGCTGGCGTGGCCGGAGACGTGCACTTTGGCGTTGCCCTTGTGCACGACGTTGGCGCCGAGGCGCATCAGGCCGTTGATGATGCGGTAGACGGCGTTCTCGTTGCCCGGGATGAGGCTGCTCGCCAGCAGCACGGTGTCGCCGGGGCCGACGTCGATGCGGTGCTCGCGGTTGGCCATCCGCGACAGGGCCGCCATCGGCTCGCCCTGGGAGCCGGTGCAGATGAGGACGAGCTCGTCGTCGCGCAGGCTGTCGATCTTCTTGATGTCGATGAGGATGCCGTCGGGCACCCGGAGGTAGCCGAGTTCGGCGGCGATGCCCATGTTGCGCACCATCGAGCGTCCGACCATGGCCACCTTGCGGCCGGCCTTCTCGGCCGCGTCGAGCACCTGCTGGACGCGGTGCACGTGGCTGCTGAAGCAGGCGACGATGATCCGGCGCTCGGCGTGGCGGAAGACCTTGTCGATGGCGGGCGCGATCTCGAGCTCGGGCGTCGTGAAGCCGGGGACGTCGGCGTTCGTCGAGTCGGTGAGGAAGAGGTCGACGCCCTCCTCCCCGAGCCGGGCGAAGGCGCGCAGGTCGGTCAGGCGGCCGTCGAGCGGGAGCTGGTCCATCTTGAAGTCGCCGGTGTGCAGGAGCGTGCCGGCCTCGGTGCGCACGAAGACGGCGAGCGCGTCCGGGATCGAGTGGTTGACGGCGACGAACTCGAGGTCGAAGACGCCGAGCTTCTCGCGCTGGCCCTCCCTGACCGCCATGGAGTACGGCCGGATGCGGTGCTCCTTGAGCTTGGCCTCGACGAGGGCGAGGGTCAGCGTGGAGCCGATGATGGGGATGTCGCCCTTGAGCTTGAGCAGGTAGGGCACCGCGCCGATGTGGTCCTCGTGGCCGTGCGTGAGGACGATGGCCACGATGTCGTCGAGCCGGTCGGCGATGTAGCTGAAGTCCGGGAGGATGAGGTCGACACCCGGGTGGTGGTCCTCGGGGAAGAGCACACCGCAGTCGATGACGAGGAGCTTGCCCTTCGTCTCGAGCACGGCCATGTTGCGTCCGACCTCGCCGAGCCCGCCGAGCGCGACGACCCGCAGGCCGTTGTCGGGGAGGGCGGGGGGCGTCGTCAGCTCGGGGTGGGGGTGACTCACAGGTGTCCTGTCATTCGGTGCTGCTGCCGGGCCGTCGCAGGCTCCGGTGGGAGGTCATGGGGCGGTCATCCGCCCGCCGGGGGCGCCGGGGGCGCCGGGGG
>NZ_JBFULD010000507.1:0-1917 GCF_056400505.1 Terrabacter sp. P5_B1 | reverse complement strand
GAGTCGCTCTCGCGTCGGCGGCGGCCTTCGCCACGTCCGGCGCCTTCGGCAAGTCGCTGCTCGTCGGCGGCTGGTCTCCCGGCGCCGTCGTGACCCTGCGCGTCACCCTGGCGGCCCTCGTGCTGCTCGGTCCGGCGCTGTGGTCGCTCCGCGGCCGGTGGGCGGCCCTGCGGCGCAACGTGTGGGTCGTCATCGGCTACGGCCTGACCGGGGTCGCGGGCTGTCAGCTCGCCTACTTCTACGCCGTGACGCACCTCTCCGTCGGGGTCGCCCTGCTGCTCGAGTACCTCGCCCCCATCCTCATCGTCGGCTGGCTCTGGGCGCGGCACCGGCAGGCACCGCGCCGCCTGACGCTCGCCGGGGTGGCGCTCGCTGTCGCCGGGCTGTTCCTCGTCCTCGATGTCGTCGGGGGCGCGAGCATCAGCCTCGTCGGTGTCGTCTGGGGTCTCTGCGCCGCGGTCTGCCTCGTCCTCTACTTCCTGCTCGCCGACCACGTCGACGACGACGTGCCGCCGATCGCCCTCGCCGGTGGTGGCCTCGCCGTGGGTGCAGCGTCGCTGGGGCTTGCCGGTCTCGTCGGCGTGCTCGACATGACCCGTGGGGCGGCCAGCGTGCCGCTGGGTGGTGTCGTCGTGCAGTGGTGGGTGCCGGTGCTCGTCATCGCGCTCGTGGCGGCGGCGTTCGCGTACGTCACGGGCATCGCGGCGGTGCGCATGCTCGGCGCCAAGGTCGCCTCGTTCGTGGCGCTCACGGAGGTCCTCTTCGCGGTGCTCTTCGCATGGCTCGTCCTCGCCGAGCTGCCGACGGTCGTCCAGCTCCTCGGTGGGGTGCTCATCGTCGTCGGGCTCGTGGCGGTCCGCGCGGACGAGGCGCGAGCGCTGCCCGGTCCCGACGCGCTTCCGCCCTGCGTCGACGACGACTAGTCCCGGACGTTCGCGGATTTCGCGGCCCGGCCGTCAGTCGCGTAGGATCGAGCAGTTGCCTCGGCGAGGGACGGTGCACGGCTGCCACGGCAGGGCGTGACGAGGTCCGTGATCGACGCGGTGGCCTGACGTGGAGCTATCCATGGTCGGGTTCGCCTCTGCGTGCGGACCACATGACCGGCCTGCTCCGTCACTGCCGATCACCGCGCGTCGTCCCGCGTCGAGGCCGACCACTTCGAGACCCGCCTCATCCGAGACCCCCAGGAGACTTCTGTGTCTGACACCTCCAAGCTCGTCGCCGAGAAGCGCACCGACTTCGGCAAGGGCGCCGCCCGCAAGATCCGCCGCGCCGGCAACATCCCGGCCGTCATGTACGGCCACGGCACCGAGCCGGTGCACATCTCGCTGCCCGGCCACGACACGATGATGGCGCTCAAGCAGGCCAACGCGCTGCTCACCATCGTCATCGAGGGCAACGAGCAGCTCGCCCTCGCCAAGGACGTCCAGCGCGACCCGATCAAGCCGGTCATCGACCACGTCGACCTCGTCGTCGTCCGCAAGGGCGAGAAGGTCACCGTGGACGTGGCCGTGCACCTCGAGGGCGAGGCCGCTGCCGAGACCGTCGTCACGCTCGACCACAACACGCTGCAGCTCGAGGCGCCCGCCACAAGCATCCCCGAGAACGTCGTCGTCTCGGTCGAGGGCCTCGAGGCCGGCACGCAGATCCTMGCCGGCGCCGTCGAGCTGCCCGAGGGTGCGACGCTCGTCACCGACGCCGAGGCCCTCGTCGTCAACGTGACGCAGGCCATCTCCGCCGAGGCCCTCGAGGCCGAGCTCGCCGAGGCCGAGGCCGAGGCCGGCATCGAGCGCGAGGAGTCCGAGGAGGAGGCCGCCGCCGAGGGTGCCGAGAGCGCCCCCGCCGAGGGCGCCGAGGCCGAGGGCGACGAGGCCTGAGCCACACCAGGAGTGGCGCTCTGCGCCACCCGATGCGTAC
>NZ_JBFULD010000506.1:0-1923 GCF_056400505.1 Terrabacter sp. P5_B1 | reverse complement strand
GGCGCGGGCACAGCACCGAGATGCAGTCGCGCGCCGTCTACGACGACGTCGTCGACGACGTCGTCCGCGAACTCGGGGAGCGGCGCGACGCACTGCTCGACGGCGGCATCGACGCGGAGAACCTCGTGCTCGACCCCGGGCTCGGGTTCGCGAAGAACGCCGACCACAACTGGGCCCTCCTCGCCGCCCTGCCCGCTCTGCACGAGCTCGGCCAGCCGATCCTGCTCGGCGCCTCCCGCAAGGCCTTCCTGGGCCGCCTCGGCCGCGACGAGGGATCCGCCCCGAGGCCCGCCGCGGACCGCGACGTCGAGACGACCGCCACCTCGGTCATGGCGGCCATGGCGGGGCTCTGGTGCGTGCGCGTGCACGACGTCGTCTCGACGGTGCGCGCGCTCACCGTCGTCCAGGCCGCCCTCGAGCACGCCCCCGACTCCCATGACCGCAACCCCGACGAGCCCGACGAGCTCGACGACTTGACCGGGGGCCCCGGCCGATGACCGACCGCATCGTGCTGCAGGGCATCTCCGCTCGGGGCAACCATGGCGTGCTCGCCTTCGAGAAGCGCGACGGCCAGGCCTTCCTCGTCGACGTGGCCATGGTCTGCGGCCTCGAGCGGGCCGGACGCACCGACGACCTCGCCGAGACGGTCAACTACGCCGACGTGGCAGGCGACGTGGTCGCCCGCGTCACGGGCCCGTCGTTCGACCTCATCGAGCGGCTCGCCGAGGTCATCGCCGACGACGTGCTGCGCCACGACCTCGTCGAGTCCGTCGAGGTCGTCGTCCACAAGCCCGAGGCGCCGGTCGGCCACCCGTTCACCGACGTGCAGGTGCGCGTCGAGCGCGCCAACGCCGCCCACGTCGCCATCGCGCTCGGCTCCAACCTCGGTGACCGCGGACAGACCCTCGCGGCCGCCCTGCACGCCTTGCGCAGCCTCCCCGGACTCACCGTGACGGCCGTGTCCGACGTCGTCGAGACCGACCCCGTCGGCGGTCCGGACCAGCCGCCCTACCTCAACGCGGTGGCGGTGGGACGCGCGACGCTCGCCCCTGCCGAGCTGCTCGCCGCTCTCCACGGCATCGAGGCCGAGCACGGCCGCACCCGTGAGATTCATTGGGGCGCACGGACGCTCGATCTCGATCTGATCCAGTTCGGGGCCCCCGGCAGCTCGCGTGAGGTCGTCAGCGACGATCCCGCTCTGCTGCTGCCCCACCCGCGGGCCCACGAGCGCGCCTTCGTCCTCGTGCCGTGGGCCGACGCCGACCCGAAGGCCACGGTGCGCGTGGGAGCCGGGGACGGCGGCATACGCCCGGTGGTCGACCTGCTGGCCGGCCTCGACCGATCGGGCGTGCGCCCCGGTCCCCGATGGGAGCAGCAGTGACACCACACTCCGGCATCCGGGTCCAGACGCTCGTGCTCACGGGCGTAGGCACGACGGTGGTCGCCTGGCTCGTGCTGCACTGGCTCTCCTCCGGCGGCAGCCCCGTGCCCGAGCCGGGCTGGATCGGCGCTGTCGCCATGCTCTTCCTCGGCGGCGGGCTGCTCCTCGCCGGCTGGCAGGTGCGCAAGGTCCGCGACGGACTGTCCCACCCCGCCGTCACCCCGCTGCGCGCCGCACGCACGCTCGTGCTCGGCCAGGCCGGAGCGCTGACCGGGGCGGTGCTCGTCGGGTGGTATGCCGCGAACGCGCTCGTCCTGCTGCCCGACGCCGACGTCGAGTCCCAGCGCGGCCGCATCTGGCTCTTCGTGCTGCACGCAGTCGTGGCGCTGCTGCTCGCCGTCGCGGGCATGGTGGTGCAGAACTGGTGCCGGCTGCGTCCGCGCGACGACGAGGACGAGGACCAGCCGGCTGCCTGACCGCCGGCGCTCGGCCGGTCGGGCGGTCGGCCGGTCGGCCGGTTGGGCGCATGGTGTGCTCGATGG
>NZ_JBFULD010000505.1:0-1937 GCF_056400505.1 Terrabacter sp. P5_B1 | reverse complement strand
GAGCACGACGCTGCGGGCCTCGATGTCGTCGGCGCCGTCGAGTCGGACGGCGCGCACCGGGCCCCGGGCCTCGAGGGCGACGACGTCCCGGGCCAGCACCATCTCGGCACCGAAGCGCCGGGCCTGGGCGATGGCCCGCTGGGCGAGGTCGGCGCCGGACAGCCCGCGAGGGAAGCCGAGGTAGTTCTCGATGGCGGCGCTCTGACCCGCCTGGCCCCCGGGGGCGTCGTGCTCGACGACGACGGTGCTGAGCCCCTCGGACGCGGCGTAGACCGCGGCGGCGAGGCCGGCCGGGCCACCACCGACGATGCAGAGGTCGTAGAGGTCGCGCTCGGGGCGGGTGCGCAGACCGAGGGCCGTCGCAACCGCCACCGGCGTCGGGGCGCGCAGCGTCTCGCCGTCGGGGACGAGCACGAGCGGGAGGTCCTCCGGCTGGGCGCCGGCGAGGTCGCGCAGCCGGGCGCCCTCCGCATCGCGCTCGACGTCGAGCCAGACGTACGGGACGTGGTTGTTGGCGAGGAACGTCTTGACGAGGTGGCTGGCCTCGGACCATCGGTCCCCCACGACGCGAACGTCGTTCGTCTGCTCGGGGTGCGCGTTGTGCCAGTCGGAGAGCAGGTCGTCGGTCACCGGGTAGAGCCGATCCTCCGGCGGGTCCCAGGGCTTGAGGAGGTAGTGGTCGAGCCCGATGTCGTTGATCGCCGAGATCGCGACGTCGGTGTCGGCGTAGGCCGTGAGGAGCAGCAGCTTCGCGTCGGGCACGTCGGCGCGCACGCGCGCGAGCAGCTCGATGCCGCTCATCCCCGGCATCCGCTGGTCGGAGGCGACGAGCGCCAACGGCTGGCCGCGGAGGACGAGCCGGGCCACGAGGTCGAGCGCCTCGGCACCGGACGAGGCACGCAGGATCCGGTGGTCGGCTCCGTAGCGGGCCCTCAGGTCCCTCGCGATCGCGGCCGAGACCGGCGCGTCGTCGTCCACGGTGATGATCGCCGGTCTCGCCACTCGCTCAGCGTACGAGCGCGACCCCYGGGTCGGGGGCGAGACGGCGGGGTTCACGTCGGCGCGGTGGGCGTGGCAGGGGCAGTGCGCCTCGTCGAGGGGTGGCGCCGGTTACTGGGCACCCTCGAGGTCCGACGTCGTGTCCGGGTCGAGCTCGGCGATGAGCGACTCGAGCTCGGACCGGACGAAGTCGAGGTCCGCCGGGACGTTGGTCAGGAGGAGGTGCCGCCTCGGGTTGTTCGCGACCGAGAGCCCGACACCGAGCCGGGACCGGCCGTGGCGCTCGCGCCAGGCGTGCTCCAGGCGTGGGCCGCCGGTCCAGTCCACCGGCGCGTGGAGCCAGCCCTGCACGTCGACGAGGTCGCCGTCGGGGCTGTGTCGTCGGTTCTTCGGGGGATCGAATCCCTCGAGGGTGATTCGCTCTGCCATACCCCTGACGGTACGGCTCCGGAGGACTGCGGACCAGTAGATCGTCGAGGTCGGCACGCATTCGTGCGAGAACAGACAGGGCCCCTGCCGCGAGAGGTCGGTCCCACCGTCCGGGCCGCCCGGGCGCCGTCGTCCCGTGGTGCGAGGATGGCGGGCGTGAGCTCGCCCGTCGCCGTCACCCCCGCCACGTCCACCCATCTCGTCCGCGTCCCCGTGACGACGGTCTGGTCCAGCCCGGAGAGTCCGCGCACCATCGACGCGCCCGTCGTGGCCGACGACCCGGACGTCGTGGCGTGGCTGGCCGCCCTCGACACGAGGGCCGCCGACGACGAGTCGGGCGACGGCCGTCTCGGCCTGCACGGCCGGGTCGAGACCCAGCTGCTCGAGGGTGAGCCCGTCATCGTCACGGGCACCTCCGGCTCGTGGTCCGCTGTGGTCGCCCCGTGGCAGCTCTCCCCCAAGGACGACCGCGGCTACCCGGGCTGGGTGCCGAGCGCCCACCTCACCCC
>NZ_JBFULD010000504.1:0-1943 GCF_056400505.1 Terrabacter sp. P5_B1 | reverse complement strand
CTCTGCCTCAGCGAGGGCGGCCGCGGCGCGGGCCAGACGGTCCTGTGCGGTCTCCGGCTCCGAGGGACCCACGATCAGAAGTCGACAGGCACGTCCGAGACCTCGGCGGGCTGGTCGACGCGCGGCCCGACACCGAGCTTCTCCTTGACCTTCTTCTCGATCTCGTCGGCGAGGTCGGGGTTGTCCTTGAGGAAGTTGCGGGCGTTCTCCTTGCCCTGACCGAGCTGGTCGCCCTCGTAGGTGTACCAGGCACCGGCCTTGCGGACGAAGCCGTGCTCGACACCCATGTCGATGAGGCCGCCCTCCCGCGAGATGCCGTGGCCGTAGAGGATGTCGAACTCCGCCTGCTTGAACGGCGGGGACACCTTGTTCTTGACGACCTTGACGCGGGTGCGGTTGCCGACCGGCTCGGTGCCGTCCTTGAGCGTCTCGATGCGACGCACGTCCAGTCGCACCGAGGCGTAGAACTTCAGCGCCTTGCCACCGGTCGTCGTCTCGGGCGAGCCGAACATGACGCCGATCTTCTCGCGGAGCTGGTTGATGAAGATCGCGGTGGTGCCGGTGTTGTTGAGCGCACCGGTCAGCTTGCGCAGCGCCTGGCTCATGAGACGCGCCTGCAGACCGACGTGGCTGTCACCCATCTCGCCCTCGATCTCGGCGCGGGGCACCAGGGCCGCCACCGAGTCGATGACGATGATGTCGATGGCGCCGGAGCGGATCAGCATGTCGGCGATCTCGAGCGCCTGCTCACCGGTGTCAGGCTGCGACACGAGCAGCGCGTCGGTGTCGACACCGAGCTTCTTGGCGTAGTCGGGGTCGAGCGCGTGCTCCGCGTCGATGAAGGCCGCGATGCCGCCGGCCTTCTGTGCGTTGGCGACCGCATGGAGGGCGACCGTGGTCTTGCCGGAGGACTCCGGACCGTAGATCTCGACGACGCGGCCGCGCGGCAGGCCGCCGATACCGAGAGCGACGTCGAGCGCGATCGACCCGGTCGGGATGACCTCGATCGGCGGACGGATGTCGTCACCGAGGCGCATCACCGCGCCCTTGCCGTAGCTCTTCTCGATCTGACCCATCACCGAGGAGAGGGCCTTGTCCTTGTCCTTTGCCTGCACCGATGCCATGTCGGTCACCTATCTGCCGTCTGCGTGTGYGGTCGTCTACCTTCGACCCGGGCGACGGCTCGTCCTGAGATTCGCTGTCGGGTCAGACGCTAGGTGCCGGCGCCGACATCAGGTGGACCACGAGACGGCCTGTGGACGATGCGGGTGGTGGCGCAGGACCTGTGGAGAACACTACCGAACAGGTGTTCGAAGTCATCGCGACACGCCGCGTAGACGCTCCTCGGCGACCCGTCAGCGGCGCTCCTGACCGGCCTGGCCGCCCTGACCGCCCTGCGCCCCGCGGGCGACCCGGGTGTCCCGGCCGAGTCGCCGCTCGGGCGGCACGTCCATGTCCGTGCACAGCGCCTCCCAGACGGCCCGCGGCGCCTCGCCGTCGGCGAGGGCCTGCACGACGGTGCGGTTGCCGAGCGCGCCCAGCACGTGGTCGCGGRCGAGCGACCCGGCATACGCCGCGCCGAACTCGTCGTCCATCAAGGTCCAGAAGTGGCTGATCCGCACCACAGCAGTCTGCCACCCGCGCGGCGAGAGTCGTCCCGCGCCGAAACGTCCTCGGACCGTTACTGCAACCCGCGGCGAATGTCCGTCTCGGACGGTATTGTCCTGCCGTCCCGCGCGACGCCGCGGGCCCATCGACACGTCAGGGGAGCAGCACATGACCGAGCCCACCCATGGGACGAACCAGCCCGACCAGCCCTACTCCTACCCGACGGCCGGCCCCACGGCCGGCCCCACGGCCGGCTCGTCGGCAGGTACGGCGGCAGGTACGGCGGCAGGTACGGCGGCCGGGACCGCCCCCGGCGGGGTCGCCCTCGCCGACGA
>NZ_JBFULD010000503.1:0-1943 GCF_056400505.1 Terrabacter sp. P5_B1 | reverse complement strand
TCCCCGCGCTGGCCGAGCTGTATGCCGACGCACGGGGGGCCACGGCCCCCGTGGACCCCCCGCCAGCTCCCGCAGTCCAGGAAGGTGCGCGATGACGCAGCAGTCGGCATACCGCCCTCGGCGCTCGGTGCTCTACCTGCCGAGCTCCAACGAACGCGCGCTCGAGAAGGCGAAGACGCTCCCCGTCGACGCCCTGATCCTCGACCTCGAGGACGCCGTCGCGCCCGACGCCAAGGATGCCGCGCGCGAGAACGCTTGCGCTGCAGCCGGATCCGGCGACTACGGTCGGCGCGAGCTGACGATCCGCGTCAACGCTCTGGACTCGCAGTGGCACGACGCCGACCTCGCTGCCGCAGCGGCGGCAGGGCCGGACGCGGTCGTCGTGCCGAAGGTGAACTCGGCCGACGAGGTGCGGGCCCTCGTGGCGGCGATGGAGGCTGCCGGCGCGCCCGCGCACACGCGCCTGTGGGCCATGGTCGAGACACCGGTCGCCGTGCTGCACGCCGAGGAGATCGCCCGGGCGTCCGCTCGGCTCGCCTGCCTCGTGCTGGGCACCAACGACCTGTACAAGGAGCTCGGCGCCGCCTTCGCTCCGGGACGGGCCGCGATCCAGACCTCGCTCCAGCTGTCGATCCTGGCGGCCCGCGCTGCAGGTGTGGCTGTCGTCGACGGCGTCTACAACGACGTCAAGGACGGCGACGGCTTCCTCGCCGAGGCGCGCCAGGGCCGCGAGATGGGCTTCGATGGCAAGACCCTGATCCACCCGGGGCAGGTCGAGGCGGCCAACGAGGTCTTCGCCCCGAGCGCGGCCGAGGTCGACGACGCGCGGGCCGTGATCGCCGCCTTCGAGGCCGCTCAGGCGCAGGGGCGCGGTGTCGCGACCGTCAACGGCCGGCTCATCGAGAGCCTCCACGTCGACACGGCGAAGAAGGTGCTTGCGACCGCCGAGGCGATCGCCGCCCTGTCCTGACACTCAGAGGCGCGCGGCCGCCCAGGCCATCTCCGCCGCGACGTTGCCGCTCCAGAAGGCGCCGTCGTGGCCCCCGTCCGTGAAGTGGGCCTCCACCCCTGGCAGCTGTCGGGCCAGCGTGCGGTTCGCCGCGATGAAGGGGTCCGAGGTGCCGCAGTCGAGGCGGACCGGGATCCCGGCGAGGCGGGACAAGCGGTTGAAGATCGAGTGGCGGTCGAAGTCGGCGCGCCCGTCATAGGCCCGTGCTGGCGTCTGGCTGCCCTTCAACCACAGCGCCGCGCTCGCGGCGACCACCCCGCTGACCCGCGACCGGCCGAGGTCGCTCGCGAGGAGGAGGGCCCCGAATCCGCCCATCGACCAGCCGAGGAAGGTGACCGGCGAGGTGGGAGACAGCCCCGCCGCGGAGAGGGCCAGGGGCACGAGCTCTTCGCGGACCATCGCGCTGGTGTCGCTGCCGTCGCGTCGGGCGTGCCAGTACGTGTCGCCGCCGTCGACGGAGACGAGCGCCATCCGCGAGGTCTCGACGGCGTCGGCGAAGCCGAGGTTGAAGGCGTCGTCCGCCGACCCGCCGAAGCCGTGCAGGGCGACGACGAGGCCGCGCGGGCGCCCGGATCGCGGCACCGCCAACCGCCAGCGCGGTGCGTGGAGGCCGGAGCGGTCCGACAGGACGCCGTCGGTGAGGACGGGGCCGTTCGCGGAGGAGCATCCGGTGACGGTCGACACGAGGGTCGTCGCGACGGCGGCCGCTCCCAGCATCACCCTGCGCCGTGACGGACCGCTTCCGGTGGGCATGGCGGGAGCGTAGCCCCGGACCCGGGGCCGTCGGGCGAGGCGGCGCTCGGGATCGGTGCGTCATCCTCGCGCGTTGAGCAGTCATGAGCCGGGACCCGCGGAAGGACGAGAGCGGGCGCGAGTCACCGGCACCGGCCGGGCCACGTCCCCTGCTGTCCCGGCGTCGCGTGCTGTCACTGGG
>NZ_JBFULD010000502.1:0-1944 GCF_056400505.1 Terrabacter sp. P5_B1 | reverse complement strand
GAGTTCGCGAGGTGACGCACCTCGGGCTCGAGACCCTCCCGCTCGGCCTCGGTGACGGCCTCGAAGAAGCGCTCCTGCTGGGCCAGCACGGTGGGGTGCTCGGGCGAGTCGGCGTGTGCGAAGTGGGTCCAGAGGCCGACGACGCGGATGGATCCCTCTGCCTCGTGCCGGCGCGCGTGCTCTACGAGCGTGATCCAGTCGGGGCCGAAGGCGCCCCCGCGGCCCAGGCCCGTGTCGACCTTGAGGTGGACCCGCGCGGTGCGGCCGAGCGCCGACGCCGCCGACGCGATCTCGTCGAGCACCCAGGGCGCCGATGCGGAGAGGTCGATGTCGCGCTCCACGGCGCCGGCGAAGTCGGCGCCGGGCACGCTGAGCCAGGTCAGCAGCCGCGTCGTGAGGCCCGCGTCACGCAGCGCGAACGCCTCGGCGAACTGGGCCACCCCGAGCCATGTGGCCCCGCCGCGCAGCGCGGCACGTGCGACCGGCAGCAGCCCGTGGCCGTAGGCGTCGGCCTTGACGACGGCCATGAACTCGGACGTCGGGGCGAGCGCGCGCAGCGTGCGCACGTTGGCCTCGAGCGCGGCGAGGTCGATCTCGGCCCACACGGTCAGGCCGTGGGTCTCTGGCGGGGACGCCGGGTTGCCGGCGGGCGTCGCGGTCCGCTCGGCGTCGGAGGCGTCGGTCTGGCTCATCGGTGCAGTCTCGCAGGTCGTCTTGGGGGGTCCGGATGCTGGTCTCCGCGTGCGGGACGCGGACGGGGGTCCACCGGTTTCAGCCGGGCGCCGTCCGTCCCCGGGCCAGCAGGTCGCGCACCGTGGGCCGTATGCCGTTGGCCACCGCGAGCGCCCGCAGCGGGCCGCCGCCGGAGACCCGGTCGGCGGTGACGCCGTGCACGAGGGCACCGAGGGAGGCTGCATCGTGCGGTGAGAGGCCGGCCGCGAGCAGGGCGCCGATGACGCCGGAGAGCACGTCGCCGGCCCCGGCGGTGGCGAGCCACGGCGGCGCATCTGCCTGGGAGCGCACCGGTTCGCCCTCGGTGACGACGAGGGTGGTCGCGCCCTTGAGCAGCACGGTGGCGCCGGTCAGGGCGACCAGACGCCGGGCGTGCCCGAGCGGGTCGCCCTTGACGTCGTCCGCGGAGACCTCCTGCTGCGCGTCGTCGGCATCGTCGGTGGGACGGTTGACGGACCTTCCCGCCTTCCCCGTGCGTGAGCCGGGCCCGGAACCGGCCGAAGGTGCGTCATCAGTCCCCGTGGCGGGGCGCTCGAGGCGGGTCAGCAGCCGCGCGAGCTCGCCGGCGTGGGGCGTCAGGACCGTCGGTGCGTCGCGGCGTCCGTCGACGAGCGCGAGTCCCCCGGCGTCGACGACGACCGGCAGGTCGCTCGCCAGGGCGGCTCGGGCTGCCTCGAGCTGGGCGCGGGAGCGCTCGTCGTCGGCCTGGGTGTCGAGACCCGGGCCGACGACCCAGGCCTGGACCCGCCCCTCCGCGACCACGGCCTCGGGCACGGCCTGGTGGACGAGCCCGACCGGGGTGGGCGTGCCGACGTAGCGGAGCATGCCGACGCCGGACTCGGCGGCGGCGGTCGTGCACAGCACGGCAGCGCCCGGGTAGGCCTCACTGCCGGCGACGACGCCGAGCACGCCGCGGGAGTACTTGTCGTCGCCGCTGCCGGGGACCGGCCAGAGGCCGGCGACGTCGTCCCACGTCAGCCGCTCGACGGCGGCGGGCACGTCGTCGAGCTCGACGCCGATGTCGACGACGGTCAGGCGACCGGTCGCGGCTTCACCGGCGGGGAGCAGGTGGACGGGCTTCGGGGTGCCGAAGGTGACCGTCTCGTCGGCCCACACGGCATCGTCCTCGCCCTGCTCACCGGCAGGGTCGAGCCCGCTCGCGAGGTCGACGGCAAGGACCCACGCGTCGTCGTCCACGGCGTCGACGAGGCA
>NZ_JBFULD010000501.1:0-1960 GCF_056400505.1 Terrabacter sp. P5_B1 | reverse complement strand
CTGCGCGGAGGCGTCGCGCGCACCTCGCGAGTTTGAGTCCGACCGGGCGACGCCCTTAGTTTGGGGCGGTTGTCCCACTGTCGAGACTGCCCTCACGAGGGGCTGGGAGAAACGCATGTCAACACAGACCCAGAGCCGACCACCCACACCGCGGGCCGGCTCGCGCGCCGATGACCGCGCCTTCTTCGGGCACCCGAAGGGGCTGTCGACGCTCTTCTTCGTCGAGCTGTGGGAGCGCTTCTCCTACTACGGCATGCGCGCCATCCTGCTGTACTTCCTCGTCGACACCGCCGCCAACGGCGGCCTCGGCATCGACAAGACGACCGGCACCGCCGTCGTCGCGATCTACGGCGCCTCCGTCTACCTGCTCTCGATCATCGGCGGCTTCACCGCGGACCGGCTCTTCGGTGCCCGGCGCTCGACGCTCTACGGGGCCGTCGTCATCATGGCCGGCCACGTCTGCCTCGCGATCCCGGCCGCAGGCACGGCCTGGCTCGGCATCGCGCTCGTCGCCCTCGGCACGGGACTGCTCAAGCCCAACGTGTCCGCCATGGTCGGCACGCTCTACAGGCCCGATGACGCCCGTCGGGACGGCGGCTTCTCGATCTTCTACATGTCGATCAACATCGGCTCGTTCTTCTCACCGCTCGTCGTCGGCTGGCTGCGCGAGCACTACGGCTACCACGCCGGGTTCTCCGCCGCGGCGGTCGGCATGGCCGTCGCCATCACGTGGTTCGTCCTCGGCCGCAGGGCCCTCGGCTCCGCCGTCGACGACGTGCCCAACCCGCTCTCGCCCCAGGAGCGCGGCCGGGTCACGGGTCTCGCGGTGGGCGCGGTCGTCGCCTTCGCACTGGTCGTCGTGCTCGCCGGCCTGTGGCGCGACACCCTGCTCGACCAGGTCATCGACGCGATCTCGATCGTCGCCGTGCTGACGCCGATCGCCTACTTCACGATGATGTTCCGCAGCCCCAAGGTCGAGCGCGAGGAGAAGTCGCACCTCGCGGCCTACCTGCCGCTGTGGATCGGCGCGATGCTCTTCTGGATGATCTTCGAGCAGGCCGCCGGCAAGATGGCGCTCTTCGCCGCCGACAACACCGTCAAGCAGACGGCCGGCGTCACGATCAACCCCGAGTGGTTCCAGTCGATCAACCCGCTCGCCATCGTGCTCCTCGCCCCGGTCTTCGGCTGGATCTGGACCAGGCGCGCCGGCCGTTTCCCGTCCACGCCGATGAAGTTCGTCCTCGGTGTCGCGCTCATCGGCCTGTCCGCGCTCGCCATGTCGTGGGCCTTCGCCACCTTCCAGGGCAACACGGCGCCGGTCTACATCCTCGGCGGTGTCTTCGTGATGCAGACGGTCGCCGAGCTGTGTCTCTCGCCGGTCGGCCTCTCCGCCACGACGCGCCTCGCGCCCCGTGCCTTCGCGAGCCAGGCGATGGCCCTGTGGTTCCTCGGCAGCGCCGCCGGCCAGGCCATCGCCGCGCAGCTCATCCAGGCCATGGGAGGCCTCAGCGACGCGGCGTACTACCTCGTCAACGGCGTCATCACCCTCGTCGTGGCCGGCGTGCTGCTCGCGCTCGTGCCGTGGATCCGTCGCAAGATGTCCACCGCCGAGGTGCACGCGCTCGACGCGGCACCGGTGCGCTGACGTGATCATCACCCTGGCCGGCGTCACCCCGGCGGTCCACGAGACCGCCTGGGTGGCGCCGAGCGCCGACCTGGTCGGAGCCGTGGACCTCCGGGCGCAGTCGAGCGTCTGGTACACCGCGGTGCTCCGCGCGGACTTCGACCCGATCGTGCTCGGTGAGCGGAGCAACCTGCAGGACGGTGTCGTCGTGCACACCGACGCCGGGCACCCGACGACGATCGGCTCCGGTGTCTCGGTCGGCCACCGCGCCGTGCTCCACGGCTGCACCATCGAGGACGACTGCCTCATCGGGATGGGCTCGGTCGTGCTCAACGG
>NZ_JBFULD010000500.1:0-1985 GCF_056400505.1 Terrabacter sp. P5_B1 | reverse complement strand
CCCTGACACCCAGGAGGGGCCGGGCCGGGTCGAGCTGCCGCAGGACGTCACAGCCTGCTCGAGCGCCTACGCCGACGTCCGGTTCGAGGGAGCTGCCCGGCCGCTCCGCGTCGCCGTCATGGTGAGCCCCGCCATGTGCGACCCGGTCGAGGTCGGCTCCGACTGCGGCTGCTGCTCCTGAGGAGGCACGCGAGATGCCAACGAACCCGAGGAACCAGGACGAGACCCTCGCCCGTATCACCGAGCTGGCCCGCGAGGCCATGGCGGCCCAGGCGAGCTTCGCCCGTCAGTCGATCGAGCTCGGTCGCGCCACGCTCTCCTCCGAGGTCGACGCGACGACGGCCGGGCGGGCGTGGTTCGACGCCGTCAGCCGGGAGAGCGCCCGCTACTGGAAGGAGGTCGGCGCGCTGGGCCTCGACGTCGCCGGGAGCCTCGTCGCCATCAGCAGCCGGAGCATGGCCCGCGTCATCAGTGACACCCGGGCCGCCTCGCGCACCCAGCCCCGCCGACCGTCGTCCGGCACCGCGACCGGCGCCCCGGCTGGTACCTCGACCGGCGCCCCTCCTCATACCTCGACCGGTTCCACGACCGGTTCCGAGAGCGAGGGCATCGTCCTGTCGGCGGCATCCCGCGACGAGGCCGCCGCCCCGGACACCGGCGAACCGGATGTCCGCCGGGCCGCCGTCACCCTCCACGGCCGCCCGGGCGAGACCGCTACCGGCACGGTCACGCTGGCCAACTCCCACCCCAGGGCTCGACGCGTGCTCCTCTCGGCAGGTCGGCTGCAGCCCGACACCGGACGACACGTCAGCCTCGAGCTTCGGCTCGACCCCGAGGGGGTCACCATCCCCGCCGGCGCCGACCACGACGTGCAGCTCGAGGTGGACCTGTCCCCGGAGGTGGTGCGGACCGGCGAACGCTACGTCGGCGTCATCGAGGTGACGGGCGGCGTCGAGGCGGTGCTGGACGTGGCGGTCGTCGTCGAGGAGTGACCGTCGCGGGCGCAGCGTCGCCGTCCCCTCCGGACGGGTCCGCCACCGCTCGCGGCTGGAGCGGTCGGGCGGCCCGCACCTCGGGCCGCAGCCGGAGCGACTCCCGCACGACGCGGGGGAGGTCCGGGCTGACGGCCAGCCAGGCGAGGGAGGCAGCGACGGCCTCGCGGGCCGGGCGGGCGGCATACCCCAGCACGCCAGCGGAGTCCGAGGAGTACCAGTAGTGCCGACCCACGGTCGTCGCCTCCTCCCGGGTCGAGAGCGGGGTCGTGGACGTCACGCTGGCCCAGGCCTCCGCGGCTGCCGAGGCGAGCCACGCGACGCCGGGCGGCAGCTCGGCCACGGGCTGCGGGATGCCGGCGAGGTCGGCGACGAGGGCGTGCAGGGTGCGCCACGTGACGTTGTCGCCACCGAGGAGGTAGCGCTCCCCCGGCTCGCCGTGCTCGAGGAGGGTGACGTGCCCGGCCCCCGCGTCGCGCGCGTCGACGACGTTGCAGCCGCCCGGGAAGGTGCTGCGGGTGGGGTCGAGCAGGTAGCGCAGCACGATGGCGTTGCTCGGCCCGAGCCGGTCGAGCGGTCCCCCGAGCACGACGGTCGGCAGGGCCAGCACGACGTCCAGCCCGGTGCGCGACGCCACGTCGAGGGCCTCGCGCTCCTGGCGCACCTTGCTGGCGTAGTACGCCGGGACGGGCTCGCTGCCGAGGTGGTCGCGCTCGGTGCGCGCCACTGGCAGGAGGCCGGACCCGCACGTCGCGGACGAGCTCGTCACGACGGCCCGGGTGGCTCCGGCGGCGGCCGCCGCCTCGAGGACGAGTCGCGTCCCGGTGACGTTGACGTCGGTGAGCTCCGTGGCCGCCGAGGGGGCGTAGGAGTAGACCGCGGCGCAGTGGATCACGGCGTCGACGCCGCCCGTGCCGTCGAGGGCGCGGGCGAGGGACGACGCGTCGGTCAGCTCCGCACCGACCCTCCGCACCGGGCCGAGCGACTCGAGCC
>NZ_JBFULD010000499.1:0-1989 GCF_056400505.1 Terrabacter sp. P5_B1 | reverse complement strand
GACCGCAGCTGTGCGGGCGTCCGCGCGCCGACGATGGGCGCCGCGACCCCGGGACGGTCACGCACCCAGGCCAGCGCCACCTCAGCCGGCTTGGCCGCCAGGCCTCGCGCAGCCATCGCCACCGCGTCGGCCACGCGGGCCGTCTGCTCGTCGAGGAACCGCTCGGCGAAGCCCGGGAAGTCGGTGGACGCGGCCCGGGACCCGGACGGGATGCCGTGGCGATACTTCCCCGTGAGGACGCCCCGTCCGAGCGGTGACCAGGGCAGCAGGCCGAAGCCGAGCGACGTCGCCGCGGGCGTGACCTCGTGCTCCGGCGTGCGGCATACCAAGGAGTACTCGATCTCGTTGGCCACCATGGGAATTCGCGCTGACTCGAGCACGCTGAACGCTCGTGCGGACTGCCATCCGGAGTAGTTGGAGACGCCGACGTAGCGCGCGCGACCTGAGGCCGCAGCCCACTCGAGGGCCGACAGGGTCTCCGACAGCGGCACGTCGTCAGACCAGGTGTGCACGAGCCAGAGGTCCACGTGGTCGGTGCCGAGACGGCGCAGCGACGTCTCGAGCTGGGACATGAGCCCTCGGCGCGACACGTCGACCCGGCGCTGGCCACCGGACCGGGAGATGCCCGCCTTGGTGCAGATGACGACGTCGTCGCGCGGCACCGTGCCGTCGAGCAGCCCGCCGAGGATGGTCTCGGCGTCGCCGCCGCCGTAGCCGTATGCCGTGTCGACGAGGTTCCCGCCGGCCTCGACGAACGCGCGCAGGTGGTCACCGGCCTCGTGCCGGTCGACAGCGTTGCCCCACAGCATGGTGCCGAGGGCCAGTGGGGTGACCGAGAGACCGGACGAGCCGAGACGCCTGCGCATGTCCCGAACGGTAGTGGGCGATGCCGCACTCCGAGCGAGCGGCACGACGTGCGCGACGCCGATAGCCTGCCCAGCATGAGGATCGGTGTGAATCTCGGGTACTGGGGGCGCGGCACGACGGGTCACGACCAGGTCGCGATCGCGCAGGCGGCCGACCGGCTCGGCTTCGACAGCGTCTGGGTGGCAGAGGCATACGGCTCGGACAGCCCGTCGATGCTCGCCTGGATCGGGGCCCTGACGGAGCACGTCGCCCTCGGGTCCGCGGTCATGCAGATCCCGGGACGCACCCCGGCGATGACGGCGATGACCGCGGCGACGATCGACACGATGTCGGCCGGCCGGTTCCGGCTCGGGCTCGGGGTCTCGGGTCCGCAGGTGAGCGAGGGGTGGCACGGCGTGCCGTTCCGCAGCCCGCTCGGCCGCACGCGGGACTACGTCGAGATCGTGCGGGCGGCCCTGCGCCGCGACACGGTCACCCACGCCGGGCCGCACTACCCGTTGCCGCTGCCCGACGGTCCGGGCAAGCCGCTCAAGCTCGCGGCGCGGCCCGTGCGCCCGGACCTGCCCGTCTACCTCGCGGCAGTCGGGCCGAAGAACCTCGAGCTGACCGGTGAGATCGCGGACGGCTGGCTCGCGATCTTCTTCAGCCCCGAGCACGCCGGCGACCTGCTCGCGATGCTCGAGACCGGTCGGCGTAGGGGTGGCCGGGGCCCGGTCGACTCGCCGATGACGGGTTTCGACGTCGTGGCGACCACGCCCGTCGTGCTCGTCGACGACGTCGAGGAGGCGGCGGCCCACGTGCGTGACTACTGCGCCCTCTACATCGGCGGCATGGGCTCGCGCGAGCAGAACTTCTACAACCAGCTCGCGTGCCGGATGGGCTTCGAGGAGGATGCCGCGCGCATCCAGGACCTCTACCTGGCGGGCCTCCACCGGGAGGCGGCGGCGGCCGTGCCCCTGGAGTTCATCGACGAGACGGCCCTGCTGGGCTCGCCGGAGCGGGTGGCGCGACGGCTGGGCCGCTACGAGGAGGCCGGTGTGACCACGCTCGCCGTCGCCGTCGGTGGGGGCATGACGCGCGAGCAGGCCGTGGCGAGCCTCCAGGTCGTGGCCGGTATCGCGG
>NZ_JBFULD010000498.1:0-1995 GCF_056400505.1 Terrabacter sp. P5_B1 | reverse complement strand
AGGCCGGGGTCCAGGTGCGCACCGTCGGCTCGGAGGGGCTCGACACCTTCCACGCCCTCTACGTCGAGTCAGCCGAGCGCGACCACTTCCTGCCGCGGCCGAAGGCGTACTTCGAGGTCATGGCGAAGTCGTTCGCGTCGGAGGCCGGCAGCGACAGGGCGGCGTCGGCGTGCTTCTACGAAGCCCACGTCGACGGGGACGTGCTCGCGTCGGCGCTGATGATCCGGTTCGGCCGCACCTTCTCCTACCTCTACGGGGGCTCGACCGAGCGCAACCGCGACGCGCGTGCCTCGAACGCCCTGCAGTGGCGGGCGATGCGCGACGCCGCGGCTGCCGGGTGCGAGGCCTACGACTTCCGGGGCTTCAACACCTCGCTCGGGGCGACGAGTCCCCTCACCGGGCTGCTGCTCTTCAAGCTCGGCGCGGGGGCTGACGTCGTCGAGATGGTGGGGGAGCGTGAGCTCGTCCTCAGCAGGTTCTGGCACTTCGCCTTCGCGCGGGCCATGGCTGCCCGCATCGCGATCAACAAGCGCCGCAACGGTGCTCGCGCCTCGGAAGACGGCGCCGACATCTGAACCGCCAGCCCCTCGTCACCGCCTAGCGGTGGTGTGCCGCGTCCGAGAGCGAGACCTCGATCCGGGCGCCCTTCTCGCGCTGGGAGCCGTAGGCGGGGCGGGCGGACATTGGCGGGCTGGGGCGGGTCCCCGGCCCGCTGCGGCACCCAGCCCGTGGGCGACGACTGCTCGAGACCGAAGGTCGTGTCGTATGCCGTGTCCTCCTCGGTGCCGACGCGTCCGAGGGCGCCGGGTCGGGTCGGAAGGGCGGGGTGTCTGACACGGGATCGCCTCGGTCGGTCACATCTGCGGTTGACAGGTCGCCATGCTGCCCGACGTGTCGACGGCGACGAGGAGGCTGCCGGCATACACCCTGCACTGCACGGTGCCGGAGCCGGACGTGACCGTCGCAGAGACCTTCAGTCCCGTCGGGTGCTGGTCAAGGTGCAACTCGAGCGCGTGCGGCGTGCTTCCGAACCATGTGTCGATCGGGGCGTCCCCGACGGTCGTGTCGACCTGGGCCTCGAGGCCCGCCGCGGCAGGGCCGGTGGCCGACACGATCTCGACCCGAAGCGCTGCGGCACCGGCCGGGACGGGCGACACCTTCGGCGTGCCACCCAGCAGCGGGGCGAAGGTCGTGGTGGACGTGACGTCCTGGGCCCAGACGCCCATCCCGGAGTCCGCAGGTGGGCCGACGCCGCCGTCCCCGGTGCCGCCCCACGGACCGCAGTCCGACATCCCCGGACCGGCGCCGGTGTAGGACGGGCAGCCTTCGGTGGTGGAGGTGCCGGTATGGCCGTGGGCGAGAACGAGCATCAGCGGCACGAGCAGCAGCCAGCGCGATCGACGACGGCGCGGGGCCGGCCGGGCCGGCGGCGTGGTCAGCGTCGGCGACACCGGTGGCGACCATGCTGTCGTCTCGTGCCCCGCGGGGTCCTGGCTGGTCGGCCGGGGCGCCCAGGCCTCGGGCGGCAGGGGCGGGCCCGCCGGTGGCCGCCGCAGGTGCGGCACCCCGTTTGAGGCACTGTCGGGGGCACTGCCCGGCGCTTCGTCCGGCGCTTCGTCCGGCGCCTCGTCCGGGAAGGAGACGTGCCGGTCCCGCTGCGGGTCCGGCAGGGCCGGACGCAGACGCTCTGAATCGGACAACGGCGCCTCGCTTCGACGGATGGGACCACGGTAGGTCCTCTGGTGCCCCGTCGTCGCGCCTCGGACCGCTCGGGTCGGCGCCGCGTTTCCCATGGCCCTCAACCGTTCCACTTGGGCCGGCATCCGGAGACCGTCCGCCGGCCGGCGGGATATCGGTTCGGATCGGCCGGCGTCGCGCGCCTATCCTGTCGACCATGCCCGACGAGCCCGCGAACGCACCCGCGCGCTCGCGGCCACCCCGACGCCGCGGTCATCGCCGACCGGCCACGGGCGAGACGGCGTCGCAGGCGGGCGC
>NZ_JBFULD010000497.1:0-1997 GCF_056400505.1 Terrabacter sp. P5_B1 | reverse complement strand
GCCCAGCGCATCGTCGAGGGCGACGTGCCCGAGAGCCTGCGCGACAAGACCCTCTACTCCCTCGACCTCGCGGCCATGCTCGCCGGCKCCAAGTACCGCGGCGAGTTCGAGGAGCGGCTCAAGGCCGTCCTCGAGGAGATCAAGGGCAGCGACGGGCAGATCGTCACCTTCATCGACGAGATCCACACCGTCGTCGGCGCGGGCGCCGGCGGCGAGGGGGCGATGGACGCCGGCAACATGCTCAAGCCGATGCTGGCCCGCGGCGAGCTGCGCCTCGTCGGCGCGACCACGCTCGACGAGTACCGCAAGCACATCGAGAAGGACGCCGCCCTCGAGCGGCGCTTCCAGCAGGTCTTCGTCGGCGAGCCGTCGGTCGCGGACACCATCGCCATCCTGCGCGGCCTCAAGGAGCGCTACGAGGCGCACCACAAGGTGACGATCGCCGACTCGGCCCTCGTCGCGGCCGCGTCCCTCTCCGACCGCTACATCTCCGGACGGCAGCTGCCCGACAAGGCCATCGACCTCATCGACGAGGCGGCGTCGCGGCTGCGCATGGAGATCGACTCGAGCCCCGTCGAGATCGACGAGCTGCGCCGCGCCGTCGACCGGTTGAAGATGGAGGAGTTCGCCCTCGCGCAGGAGACGGACGCCGCCTCGCGCGACCGTCTCGAGCGGCTGCGCAAGGACCTCGCCGACCGCTCCGAGGAGCTCGCCGCCCTCAACGCCCGGTGGGAGGCCGAGAAGGCGGGCCTCAACGCCGTCGGTGACCTCAAGGCCCAGATCGACGACCTGCGCATGCAGGCCGACCGGCTCCAGCGCGAGGGCGACCTCGCCGGCGCCTCCAAGATCGCCTACGGCGACATCCCCGCGCTGGAGAAGCAGCTGGAGTCCGCGCAGGAGCGCGAGGCCGCGGCCACGTCGGTCGGGGACGAGCCGATGGTCAAGGAGGAGGTCGGCGCCGACGACATCGCCGACGTCATCTCCGCGTGGACGGGGATCCCTGCCGGCCGTCTCATGGAGGGGGAGTCCGAGAAGCTGCTGCACATGGAAGAGCACATCGGCGCCCGCCTCATCGGCCAGACCGGCGCCGTGCGCGCCGTGTCCGACGCCGTCCGTCGCACGCGGGCCGGAGTCTCGGACCCCGACCGGCCCACCGGCTCGTTCCTCTTCCTCGGCCCGACGGGGGTCGGCAAGACCGAGCTGGCCAAGAGCCTCGCCGACTTCCTCTTCGACGACGAGCGGGCCATGGTCCGCATCGACATGTCGGAGTACTCCGAGCGCCACTCGGTGGCCCGCCTCATCGGTGCGCCTCCCGGCTACGTCGGCTACGAGGAGGGCGGCCAGCTCACCGAGGCCGTCCGGCGTCGGCCGTACTCCGTGATCCTGCTCGACGAGATCGAGAAGGCGCACCCCGAGACGTTCGACATCCTGCTCCAGGTGCTCGACGACGGCCGGCTCACCGACGGGCAGGGTCGCACCGTCGACTTCCGCAACGTCATCCTCGTGCTGACCTCGAACCTCGGGTCGCAGTTCCTCGCCGACCCGCTGCTCGGCCCGGAGGCACGACGCGAGTCGGTCATGGGCGTGGTGCGGTCGTCGTTCAAGCCGGAGTTCCTCAACCGGCTCGACGAGATCGTGGTCTTCGACGCCCTGAGCCGCGACGACCYGGCCCAGATCGTCGACCTGCAGGTCAAGGCGTTCGCCCAGCGGCTCTCGGACCGCCGCATCACCCTCGAGGTCACCGACGACGCACGCCAGTGGCTCGCGTCCCGGGGCTTCGACCCGGCCTACGGGGCGCGTCCGCTCCGCCGGCTGGTGCAGCGGGAGATCGGCGACCGGCTGGCCCGGGGGCTGCTTTCCGGCGAGGTCCGCGACGGGTCCACCGTGAAGGTCGGCGTCGACCCGGCGCAGGAGACGCTCACGCTCGTCTGAACAGCTCGGCATCCCAACCAAACTCACGGGCGGCCGCGACGTTCTCGTCGCGGTCGTCCGTGAAC
>NZ_JBFULD010000496.1:0-2018 GCF_056400505.1 Terrabacter sp. P5_B1 | reverse complement strand
CCATCACCTCGGGGGCCGCGCCGCCGATGGCCTGCGGCCAGAAGAAGTGGAGCTGGCGCAGCGCGGCGGCGTGGAAGGTGCGCGCCTGGACGCCCTGCACCCCGAGGCCGCGCAGGCGCGTGCGCATCTCACCGGCGGCGCGCGCGGTGAACGTCAGCGCGAGCACGCGCTGCGGCTGCTGCGCGCCCGAGTGGACGGCATACGCGATGCGGTGGGTGATCGCGCGTGTCTTGCCCGTGCCGGCGCCCGCGAGGATGCACAGGGGCCCCGGCGGGGCCATCGCGACCTCACGCTGCTCGGGGTCGAGCCCGTCGAGGATCTGGTCGGCGGAGGGTACTGCGGGTACTGCGCTCAGGAGTGATCACCCTTCGAGGTGGCCAGCACGCGCGCGGCGTGGTCCGGCACATAGTTCTGCTCGTGCTGTGGGGGGCGCTCGTAGCCGCGCGGGGCCGGACGCTTCGGGACGGGAGGCACGTCGGGAGCCACCTCGGCGTGCGGAATGGAGCTGAGCAGGTGGTGCATGACGTTGACCCGCGAGCGGCGCTTGTCCTCAGACTCCACGACGTGCCACGGCGCATGGTCGGTGCTCGTCGCGGCCATCATGATGTCCTTCGCCTCGGAGTAGTCCTCCCACCTGGTGATCGACTCGAGGTCCATCGGCGAGAGCTTCCACTGGCGCATGGGGTCCTTGGCGCGGGAGCGGAAACGGCGCTCCTGCTCGATGTCGGAGACGCTGAACCAGTACTTGCGCAGGATGATGCCGTCGTCGACGAGCATCTGCTCGAAGACGGGCGCCTGCTCGAGGAAGCGGGAGTACTGCTCGTCGGTGCAGAAGCCCATGACGCGCTCGACGCCGGCGCGGTTGTACCAGGACCGGTCGAACAGCACGATCTCGCCGGCGGCGGGCAGGTGGGCGATGTAGCGCTGGAAGTACCACTGCGACTTCTCGCGGTCGGTCGGCGCCGGCAGCGCCGCGATGCGGGCGACGCGCGGGCTGAGGTACTCGGTGATCCGCTTGATCGCCGAGCCCTTGCCTGCGGCGTCGCGGCCCTCGAAGACGACGACGACGCGCTGGCCGGTGGCCCGCACCCATTCCTGGAACGCGACGAGCTCGACCTGGAGACGACTGACCTCCGCCTCGTAGACGTCGAGGTCCATCTTCTGGGGTCGTTTTGCGCCGCGTTTGGCCATGGGGTCATCCTTGCATCGAGGGACGACGCCCGTGGCCACTGTCCCCCACCCTGAAGCCCACCCCGCACGAGACCGCCCGCACGCCGCCCGAGAGGCTGCCGCCGCGAGCAGAGACAGCAGAGGAACCGATGCGCGACACCACCCAGGTCCGGCCGGACGAGGGCTCGATCACGATGTTCACGACGACGTGGTGCGGCTACTGCACGCGCCTCAAGGGCCAGCTGACCCGCGAGGGCGTGCCGTTCACCGAGATCGACCTCGAGGCCAACCCCGAGCACGTCGACTTCGTCGAGCGCGTCAACGGCGGCAACCGCACCGTCCCGACGGTCGTCTTCCCCGACGGGTCGGCCGCGACCAACCCGTCGCTCGCGGAGGTGCGCTCCCGCCTCGCCGGCTGACGAACCCTGCGCGGCTCAGAACCCTCCGGCACGCCCGCCTGGGAGCACGGACTCGACCGTCTGGCCGAG
This sequence comes from Terrabacter sp. P5_B1, assembly GCF_056400505.1. Classification (NCBI taxonomy): domain Bacteria; kingdom Bacillati; phylum Actinomycetota; class Actinomycetes; order Micrococcales; family Intrasporangiaceae; genus Terrabacter; species Terrabacter sp. P5_B1. The sequence continues at coordinate 360 of NZ_JBFULD010000496.1, read as the reverse complement.
CCAGTGCTCGATGAGGCGCTTGGCGATCGAGATGCCGCTCGGGGTGCGGATCGTGCCGCCTCGCAACAGGTCGCGGTACTCCTCACGGCTCACCCAGCGCGCCTCGGCCATCTCGACGGGGTCGATCGTCAGCGTCGTCTCCCGGGTCGTCGCGGCGAAGCCGATCATCACCGACGACGGGAACGGCCAGGGCTGGTTGCCCAGGTAGCGCGCCCCGTCCACGGTGACGCCGACCTCCTCGGCGACCTCGCGGGCGACGGCAGCCTCGAACGACTCCCCCGGCTCGACGAAACCGGCGAGCACCGAGAACCGCCCCTCGGGCCAGTGCGCCCCACGACCGAGCAGCAGCCGGTCGTCTGG
>NZ_JBFULD010000495.1:0-2059 GCF_056400505.1 Terrabacter sp. P5_B1 | reverse complement strand
GTCGTGCTCGTCGACGCGCTTCCCGGCGCGGCGGCGGGGGCCGTCGAGAGGATCGGCGCTGCCCTGTCGCGCGCCGTCGACAAGGGCCGACTGCCGGCTGACGCGGCGAACGCGGTGCTGACGCGGATCACCCCCGCGGTGTCCCTCGACGAGCTGCCCAACTGCGGGCTGGTCATCGAGGCCGTGCCCGAGGACCTCGACCTCAAGCGAAGGATCTTCGCCGACCTCGCCGACCACCAGCCCTCGACCACCGTTCTCGCGACGAACACGTCCAGCATCGACATCGACGACATCGCCGACGACGTCGCCGACCCGGAGCGCGTGCTCGGCCTGCACTTCTTCAACCCGCCGCCCGTCATGAAGCTCGTCGAGGTCGTGCACGGCGAGCGCACCGCCCAGGCCTACGTCGAGCACGCCACCGCGCTCATGACGGCCTGGGGCAAGACGCCGGTCCGGTGCAGCTCGACCCCGGGCTTCATCGTCAACCGGGTGGCGCGCCCCTTCTACGGCGAGGCGCAGCGGATCGTCGAGAGCGGCATCGCCGACGCGGCGACCGTCGACTGGATCCTTCGTGAGCGCGGAGGCTTCCCGATGGGCCCGCTGGAGCTGACCGACTTCATCGGTCAGGACGTCAACCTCGCCGTCGGCACGTCGGTCTGGGAGCAGACCGGCCGCGACGAGCGCTACACACCGACGACCTTCCAGCAGGACCTCGTCGCGGCGGKTCGGCTCGGGCGCAAGTCGGGCCGGGGCGTCTTCACGTATGCCGCCGACGGCTCGGTCGACGGGGCCGAGCCAGACGTCGAGCTGGCGCACCGCCTCGTGGGCGGGCCCGTCGCGACCGACCCGCTCGCCCGGACGCTCGCGATGCTCGTCAACGAGGCCGTCGACCTCGTGGCTCGCGGCGAGGCGAGTGCCGAGGACGTCGACACGGCGATGCGGCTCGGCACGCGGTACCCGAAGGGCCCCCTCGCGTGGGGGCGCGAGATCGGGTTCGACGTCGTCGCCCGCCAGCTCGCCGAGCTCGACGAGGCCTATCCGGGCGGCCGGTACCGAGCGAGCCCGGCCCTGACCGACGGGAGCATCACATGAGCGAGACGCAGCTGCCCGCCGGAGGTGGGGAGGGCCTCGACGGCCCCGACCCGGAGGCCGGAGTCGCCTTCGCCCGACGGATGTGGGCCGATGACGAGGCCTCGCGACGCCTCGGCATGGAGGCCGCCGTCGTCGAGCAGGACCACGCCGTGGTCCGGATGGCGATCCGCGAGGACATGGTCAACGGCCACGCCATCTGCCATGGCGGCTACATCTTCACCCTGGCCGACTCGTGCTTCGCGCTCGCCTGCAACTCGCGGGGGCGCCTCACGGTGGCGGCGGGGGCCGACATCTCCTTCACCGCGCCCGGCCGGCTCGGCGACGTGCTCGTCGCCGAGGGGCACGTGCGCTCGGCCTTCGGGCGCAGCGGCATCACCGACGTGACGGTCAAGCGGGAGTCGGACGGTCAGATCATCGCCGAGTTCCGCGGGCGCAGCCGCTCCCTCAAACGATCCTGACCCCCACCCCTCGAAAGGCCACGTGTGGCCGGGTGAAGAACGTCGAAAGGCCACGTTTGGCCGAGTGCCGAACGTCGAAAGGCCACGTGTGGCCGGGTGCCGAGCGTCGAAAGGCCAAACCTCGCGATGAGGTTTGGCCTYTCGASGGTTGCGAGGCGGCCACACGTGGCCTCTCGACGGTAAAAGGTCAGCGGGTCAGCGGGAGCGGCGGGCGCCGGCACGGGAGCCGGCGGAGAACGACGCCGCGCTGCCGCCGCTGCTCGTCGAGTAGACGGTCGACGAGCCGCCGCGACGGCCCGAACCGCCGGCGCCACCAGCACCGCCGGACCGGCGACCACCCTGACCGCCACGGCCACCAGCTGCRCCACGACCGGCACCCGCTGCGCGGCCCGAGCCCTCATCGCCGCGGCCTCGACCACGACCACCCTCGCCGGCCGGACGACCTGCACCGGGCGCGCGGCCACCGGCGGACGCACCGCCGGTGCCACGACCGCGGCCGCGTCCACGGC
>NZ_JBFULD010000494.1:0-2071 GCF_056400505.1 Terrabacter sp. P5_B1 | reverse complement strand
GCAGACGCGGAGCACCACGGCGCCGTGCTCGGTGACGGCCTGCTCGAACGGTCGCTTCATGTCCTGTAGACGCTCCGGCCCGCGGAAGTGTGAGGTCACCCAGTGTGGCGGATCGGACGTCGCGGCCCCTGGACGTGGGGTCTTCGGGGTCGCCGGTTCAGAAGAGGCGGCCGGACCGGTCGGCGGGAGGCTCCTCGAGCGCGAGGAGGTAGCGCTTGCGCGCGAGCCCCCCGGCATACCCGACGAGGGAGCCGTCGGCGCCGATGACCCGGTGGCACGGGACGACGACGGCGATCGGGTTGCGGCCGTTGGCGGTGCCCACGGCCTGGGCGAGGTTGCGGTCCCCGAGCGCGCGGGCCAGCTGCCCGTAGCTGCGGGTCTCGCCGTACGGGATCGCGCGCAGCAGCGCCCACACCCGCTGGTGGAAGGCGTCGCCGCGCGGCGCGAGCGGCAGGTCGAACGCGGTCAGGGCGCCGGCGAAGTACGCGGCGAGCTGCACCGACGCCGCCGCGAACGGCTCGTCGGCGAGGTCGCCGACCTCGCCGAGGACCTCGGGGTCGTCGGGACGGTACTTCGCGGCGTCCATGAGCAGGTGCGTGACGGCGCCGTCCTCGGCGACGACGGTGAGGTCGCCGATCGGTGAGGGCACGACGACGTGCGCGCGGCTCATGCCTCGTCGTCGCCCCGTCCCGGTTGCGCCTTCGGGGCCGCCCCGTGCGCAGCGACGATGTCGTGGTGCGTCGGGATGGGGAACTCGGCGGCGTAGTCGCCGTAGGCGCGGGGGTCCTCGGAGGGCTCGAGGTGGCAGGTGAGGGCGATCTCGCCGAACTCCCGGTGCACGGTGTCCTCGACCTCCTCCATGAGGTCGTGGCCCTGCTGGACGGTCCACGCGCCGGGCACGAGCACGTGCACCTCGGCGAACCGGTTGTGGCCCGAGACCCGCGTGCGCAGCGCGTGGAAGTGGACCTCCTGCGTGACGAAGCGCGACAGGATCTCGGCGATCGCGCTGTTGTCCTCCTTGGGCATGGAGATGTCCATGAGCCCCTCGGTGGACTCGCGGATGAGCTTCCAACCGGTCCAGACGATGTTGACGCCGACGAGGAAGGCGATGACGGGGTCGAGCCGCTCGACGTGCGTGAGACCGACGAGGAGCACACCGACGACGACGCCGGCCGAGGTCCACACGTCGGTCATCAGGTGCTTGCCGTCGGCGGTGAGCGTCAGCGACCGGTAGCGGCGGCCGGCCCGCAGGAGCACGACGGCGACGGCGCCGTTGACGGCCGAGGCGACGACCGAGATGGCGAGTCCGAGCCCGACGTTCTCGATGGGCTGGGGGTTGCGGAAGCGCTCGACCGCGGTGTACATGATCACGAGGGCGGCGACGAGGATCATCATCCCCTCGATGGCGGCCGAGAAGTACTCCGCCTTGGTGTGGCCGAAGTGGTGGTTCTTGTCGGCGGGCATGGCCGCCACCTTGAGCGCGATGAGCACGGCGATCGCGGCGACGAGGTTGACGACCGACTCGGCCGCGTCGGACAGCAGGCCGACGGAGCCGGTGATGCGCCACGCGACGACCTTGAGCGTGATCGTGACGACAGCGGCCGCGATGGAGAGGTAGGCGAACCGGCTGAGGTCTCGCGTCTGCGGCGCCCGTCCGGACGACGAGGACACCTCGGAGGCGGGGTTCGGGATCGTGGTCACCCCTCCAGTGTCGCAAAGGCCACCGACGCCGTACGCACATGACCCCCTCCTCGAGGACTCGCCCGATGTGGTGGCGAACCACGGCGACCGGGTAGGGGAGAAGCATCCGATCGAAGGCGAAAGGGGCCCCGACATGGGTATCGAAGACAAGGCCAGCAACATGGGTGAAGACCTCAAGGGCAAGGCCAAGGAAGCCGCCGGAAAGGTCACCGACAACGAGCGACTCGAGGCCGAGGGCAATCAGGATCAGGCCTCGGCTGACCTCAAGCAGCGGGGCGAGCAGCTCAAGGATGCGGGCAAGGACGTCAAGGACGCCTTCGACCGCTGACGTTTCCGGAGTGGGGTGGGCCGGTCCCGGAAGGGGCCAGCC
>NZ_JBFULD010000493.1:0-2092 GCF_056400505.1 Terrabacter sp. P5_B1 | reverse complement strand
GGTAGGGCCGGTCCCAGAACGGCTCGACCGGATCGTCGACGGTCGGAAGGCCAGCGTCCGCCTGCACCCGGCTGAGCACGCGCAGGGCGTCGACGAGGCCGGACTCGCGCTCGCGCCAGTCGGTGGCCGCCGCGGCTGCCTGCAGGGACCCGACCACCACGCCCGCCCGCGGCAGCCGCGCAAAGCTCGTGCCGAGCCACTTGGCGTAGGGCGGCCACCGGCGCTCGAGCAGGTGGCCGAGGTGCATCATGACCCCTGCGATCCGGGCCGCGACCACCCGCGACCCGAGGTCATCCCCGCGCTCGCCGGTCCGGCCGACGAACGGCAGCTCCTGGCCGACGCGCGCCCAGTCGGTCGCGACGACGTGTCGCCACACGTCGTCGGGGTACCACTCGAGCCGCCGCCGTATGCCGTCCAGCTCCCCCGCGCGGTCGGCGAACACCTCGCCCGCGATGACCTCGAGGACGGCCTGCCCGGTCAGCGACAGCCAGTCCCCGACGGTGAGGTCGGTCGTGGGGTCCACGCCGAGCCGCGACACCGCGAGATCGCGCGCCGTCCCGACCTGCACCCGGTGGCGCACGACCGGGTCCCACGTCGTCGCGAACCGAACTGGGAGACCCGCGAACGAGTCGGGCAGCTGCTCGCTGAGGTGCGCGTCGACGTCGCCGACGAGCTCACCCGGGACCAGGAGGTTGAGGCGCAGCCCCCAGTCGTGGTCGCGCGAGATCGCGTCGTCGAGGCCGAGGACGTCGGATCCGCTCCCGAGGCGGGCAGCGGCATACGGAAGCCTCGGCCAGCGCGCCTCGACGCAAGGACGCACGACCTGCTCGAAGTAGGACCGCGACAGCTCGACTCCGGACAGGTTCACGTCCCCGATCGTGCCAGCCGGGGGCCGGGACGACGTATGCCGCCGCGCCCGGTAGGGCACGACGGCATCCGTCAGCAGGTGGCTGGGAGGGCGGAGGTCACCAACCGCGCTCGGCGAGCCGGTGGGGCTGCGGGATCTCGTCGACGTTGATGCCGACCATGGCCTCGCCGAGGCCGCGGGAGACCTTGGCGATGACGTCGGGGTCGTCGTGGAAGGTCGTCGCCTTGACGATGGCCTCGGCGCGCTGGGCCGGGTTGCCCGACTTGAAGATGCCGGAGCCGACGAAGACGCCCTCGGCGCCGAGCTGCATCATCATGGCGGCGTCGGCGGGGGTCGCGATGCCGCCGGCGGTGAAGAGCACGACGGGCAGCTTGCCGGCCTCGGCGACCTCCTTGACGAGCTCGTAGGGCGCCTGCAGCTCCTTGGCCGCGACGTAGAGCTCGTCGGGGCTCATCGACCGGAGGCGGTTGATCTCGGCGCGCAGGGTCCGCATGTGCGTCGTCGCGTTGGAGACGTCACCGGTGCCGGCCTCGCCCTTGGAGCGGATCATCGCCGCGCCCTCGGTGATGCGGCGCAGGGCCTCGCCGAGGTKGGTGGCACCGCAGACGAAGGGCACCGTGAACTGCCACTTGTCGATGTGGTTGGCGTAGTCGGCCGGGGTGAGCACCTCGGACTCGTCGATGTAGTCGACGCCGAGGCTCTGGAGCACCTGCGCCTCGACGAAGTGGCCGATGCGGGCCTTGGCCATGACGGGGATCGAGACGGACTCGATGATGCTGTCGATCATGTCGGGGTCGCTCATGCGCGACACGCCGCCCTGGGCGCGGATGTCGGCGGGGACCCGCTCGAGGGCCATGACGGCGACGGCGCCGGCGTCCTCGGCGATCTTGGCCTGCTCGGCCGTGACGACGTCCATGATGACGCCGCCCTTGAGCATCTCGGCCATGCCGCGCTTGACGCGCGTCGTGCCGGTGGAGCCCGTGGTGTGCGGGTCAGCCGCGGGGGTGCTGCCCGAGGTCGGGGTGGTGCTCACGATGTCCTGCTTTCCCGTGTTCTGGAGTGGGGTTGCACAAAGGGTAGGCCCCCGCGACGCCGGCGCACGACGCGGTCCACCGGGTCGCCAGGCGCCACCGCTCAGACGGGCGTGAGGTGACCCGGGGACTCGTCGTTGAACTCGACCGTGTGGGGCATCGGCGTGTAGCCGGCGAGGTGGAAGATGCGGAT
>NZ_JBFULD010000492.1:0-2098 GCF_056400505.1 Terrabacter sp. P5_B1 | reverse complement strand
GGCGCCGGCCATGGTGCTCGTCACGCACCACGTCGAGGAGATCCCTCCGTCCTTCACCGACGTCCTCATGATCCGCGACGGCCGCATCGTGGCTGCCGGCCCCATCCCCGTCACGCTGACGGCCGAGAACCTCAGCGAGACGTTCGGGCTGCCGCTCGTGCTCGAGCAGCACGGCGAGCGCTGGTCCGCGAGAGCCGAGTCCTGATCGCAACCTGTCCCGGTTGTCCGACCCGTAGGTCGCGGGAGGGAACTGAGGCAGAATCGAGAACGTCACTGGAGTGACGCWCGGGACGTCGGCGTCCGTCGCCGGCTCGGATGAAGGCGGGGTGGCTACGTGGTCGAGGGACACGCGTGGATGGTCTGGGTGGCGGTGGCCCTCGTCCTGGTGGCCATCGAGACGGTCACCGCCGACTTCACGTTTCTCATGCTCGCCGGCGGCGCCGTCGGCGCCTCCGTCGCGGCGGCCTTTGGGGCCCCTCCCGTCGTCCAGGCGATCGTTGCGGGCCTCGTCGCCGTCGCCCTCCTCGCGATCGTGCGTCCGTGGCTCAAGAAGCGCATCCAGGCCAGTAGCCCACCCCAGCTCATGGGAGCTGCCGCCCACGTCGGCCGTTCGGCCGTCGCCATCGACCGGGTCAACCCGGCCGGGGGCCAGGTCAAGCTCGCGGGCCAGACGTGGTCTGCGCGCACGCTCGGGGACGACATCGAGCCCGGCGAGGAGGTCGTCGTCGACTCCATCGACGGCGCCACCGCCATCGTGAGCCGCGCACGCGTCGTGGGGAGCTGAGCCGCTCACCGGCACCACTGCTCAACCGACACCACCGAACGAACGAGCGGGTCGATCGGCCCGCCCGCACCAACCGTGCCTCCTCGGGGGAGCACGGACCACACAGGGAGAAGGTCGAGAAGGTCGTGGACCCGGTTTACATCATTCCGATACTCATCGTCGTCGTGGCATTCGTCATCGTGCTGCGCACGGTGCGCATCGTGCCGCAGCAGACGGCACAGATCGTCGAGCGTCTCGGCGGCTACAACAAGACGTTGACCGCGGGGATCCACTTCCTCATCCCGTTCGTGGACAAGGTTCGCGCCAACATCGACCTCCGCGAGCAGGTCGTCACCTTCCCGCCGCAGCCCGTCATCACGAGCGACAACCTCGTCGTCAACATCGACACGGTCATCTACTACTCGGTCACCGACGCCAAGGCCGCGGTCTACGAGATCGCCAACTTCATCCAGGGCATCGAGCAGCTGACCGTCACCACCTTGCGCAACGTCATCGGCTCGCTCGACCTCGAGCAGGCCCTGACGAGCCGCGACCAGATCAACGGTCAGCTGCGCGGCGTGCTGGACGAGGCCACCGGCAACTGGGGCATTCGCGTCAACCGTGTCGAGCTCAAGGCCATCGACCCCCCGCACTCCGTCCAGGAGACGATGGAGAAGCAGATGCGTGCCGAGCGGGACCGTCGTGCCGCCATCCTCACCGCCGAGGGCTTCAAGCAGTCCGCCATCCTCACGGCCGAGGGTGAGAAGCAGAGCCAGATCCTGCGGGCCGAGGGCTCGGCGCAGGCCCGCATCCTCGAGGCCCAGGGCCAGGCCCGCGCCATCCAGCAGGTCTTCTCCGCGATCCACCGCGGCAAGCCGACGCAGAAGCTGCTCGCCTACCAGTACCTCCAGGTCCTGCCGCAGCTCGCCCGCGGCGACTCCAACAAGATGTGGATCATCCCCTCCGAGCTGACCGACGCGCTCAAGGGCATCGGCAACGCGCTCGGTGGCAGCGAGCAGGGCCCGATGGGCGACGACGAGGAGCAGTGGGTCGACACCGGCGACGCCGAAGACAACGCCTTCGCCGAGACGGTGCTCGAGGACCCGGCAAAGGCCCTCGCCGAGGCCCGGGGACAGGCCGCGCAGGCGAGTGCCGAGTCCACCGAGCACAACGCTCCCATGGGTCGCCAGCACCCGTCGTTCCCCGTGGGCGGTGCCGCGGTGCCTCCGCCGCCGGCTGCCGCGCCGCCAGCCGCTCCGGAGATCGCAGCACCGGCCGCCCCGGAGGACCTGCCCGACGCCCCGCCGGAGCCTCCGGTCCAGCGCTGACGGACAC
>NZ_JBFULD010000491.1:0-2106 GCF_056400505.1 Terrabacter sp. P5_B1 | reverse complement strand
GCCTGGACCTGCATGCCGACCACCGTGAGGTGGTGGCCCAGCCCGTCGTGGATGTCCCGGGCCACGCGGGTGCGTTCCCGCATCGTCGCCAGCTCCTCGGCCTGTGCGCTGAGGTCGCGCAGCCGGTCGTTGGCCACGGCCAGCTCGGACCTGGCCTGCTGCTCGCGCAGGTGCAGGGCGGCGAGGACGAAAGCGAACGCGCACGCGAGCCCGGTGCTGACGACCTGTCGCAGCCCGTCCACCATGGGCATCCCGACATGGACCAGCGGGACGAGCAGCGCGACGACGACCGCCCAACCGAGGGGCAGCAGCACGACGGCCTGCACGACCACCACGACGAGCAGCAGGGTGCTGCCGACGCCGGGACCGGCGACATCGAAGACGACGAACCCGAGCACCAGTGCGACGGTCACGTAGACGACTGCGGCCAGGCGTCCCCGGCCGAGCGCCCAGCGGTAGCCGGCCACCGACCAGGCCACGAACGCGACCCCCAGGGCGCCGGCCGGCAGCATCGAGCCGCTGGGAGCGGCCTCGAGCAGCATCACCAGCCACGCTGCTGCTGCCAGGGTCGGCAGCGCCCGGTTCACCGTCCCAATGTCGCGCCGACCTCCAGACGCGTCAACCACGCCCGGTCAGCGGCCTTGCCGCGACGAGACCGCGAAGGCTCAGGACTGGGTGCGCAGGTAGCGGCCGAAGTGCGGCACGGTGAAGGCGATGAGGCCGCGCTCCCCGGAGTAGATGAGGCCCTTCTTGATGAGGGCGTCGCGGGCGGGCGAGAGCGACTGCGGCTTGCGCCCAAGCACGTCCGCCACCGCGGACGTCGGCACCGCCTCGCGCTCGGCCACCCCTTCGCGGACGTATGCCGCGACATCGTCCGGGGAGCCCTCACCTCCCGAATCCGCTTCGTCTGCAGGCGGGTTCACGAGCGCGGCGTCCGCCATGGCGCGGAGGTACTCGCGCTCCGCCGGCGTCGCCCGCTCGAAGCGGGAGCCGAAGAATCCGACGGCGAGCTCGGACTCCGCCTCGGGCACGGCGACGCGGATGTCCTCGGCGGTCACGGGCGAGGAGGGAGCGACGTCCCACACCACCTTGCCGTAGGCCTGGATGAAGTACGGGTAGCCGGCGGTGACGGCATACATCTCGTCGAGGGCCTCGGGCGTGAACTCGCAGCCCTCCTCCGCGGCCGGACCGACGAGCGCACGGTCCGCGGAGTCGCGCGGCAGCCGGTCGATGCGCGAGTAGCGGAACAGCCTCTCCGAGTAGGACTTCGACGCCGAGAGGACGGCCGGCAGGTGCGGCAGCCCCGCGCCGACGACGATGACGGGCAGGCCCGACTGCGAGATCTCGTGGCATGCCGCGCAGAGCGCCGAGACGTCCTCGGGGTCGAGGTCCTGCATCTCGTCGATGAAGAAGGCGACCCCCTTGCCGACGTCGGCCGCGAGTCCCCCGATGTCGGTGAACAGCTCGACGAGGTCGATCTCGATGTCACCGGAGTCCGCCCGTCCGGTCACGGCCGGTGCGTCGATGCCGGGCTGCCACCTCTCGCGCAGCTTGGCCCCCGTCGGGGTGTCGCGCAGCGCGAAGGCCTTGATGCTGCCCAGCACCTGGTCGATGTCCTCCCCGCGCGGGTGGCCGAGCTCGCGCACCGCCTGGTGTGCGGCCGCGGCGAGCGGACGGCGCAGTCGCTGGTCGGGGCGCGCCTCGAACTTGCCGGTGCCCCAGTCGGCCCGGACGGCGGACGAGCGGAGGGCGTTGAGCAGCACCGTCTTGCCCACCCCGCGCAGTCCGGTCAGCACGATCGAGCGCTCGGCACGACCGCGGGCGATGCGCTCGAGGACGACGTCGAAGGTGCGCAGCTGCTCGTCCCGGCCGGCGAGCTCGGGCGGGCGCTGGCCGGCGCCCGGGGCGTACGGGTTCGTGATCGGGTCCACGCTCGGAGGCTATACGCGTCTCTACCGCAAACCTGAGACATCCGAATATGGCTTCATCGGCGCGTCGCGGCCCCCTCGCGCATGCACTGACTGGCGCGGATCAGGCGGTTGCACCTTCGGATTCCGTCGGATCCGCGCACAGAAAAACGCCGTTCCGCATGGTCAGGGGTGGTCA
>NZ_JBFULD010000490.1:0-2107 GCF_056400505.1 Terrabacter sp. P5_B1 | reverse complement strand
CCGCTGGAGCGCGACGGCCTCAGCTTCCGGCTCGGCGGCTTCGAGATCCCGCTGGAGGCCGGCGCCCGGCCCCTGGTCGTGCGCGCGTTCAACGTGCTGCGTCAGTACGCCGAGGACGAGGTGCCGGCTGCCTGGGCCCTGGTGCAGGAGCGACTGGCCCCCGACGGCCTGCTCGTCGACGGGACCTGCGACGAGATCGGTCGCCGCGCGGCGTGGGTCGCCGTCGACGCCCGCGGACCGGTCAGCCTGACGATCTCCCTGCGGATGGGCGGCCTCGAGCGGCCCTCCGACGTGGCGGAGCGGCTCCCGAAGGCGCTCATCCACCGCAACGTCCCGGGCGAGCCGATCCACGCCTTCCTCACCGACCTCGACCGGGCGTGGGCCCGACACGCACCGCAGTCGTCCTGGGGTGCTCGCCAGCGCTTCCTGGCCGCCGTCGCCGAGGTCCGGGAGCGCTGGCCGCTGCTCGACGGACCGTCCCGGTGGCGACTGGGCGAGCTCACCGTCGACTGGTCGGCCGTGGCACCCCTCGAGCGTTGAACGCAGGTATGCCGCCCGGCGCGCGCCGGGCGGCATACCTGCGTTCGTGCGTGGTGCGAGAGGGTGGGGTTCCCGCCGTCAGCGGGTGTAGTCGTCCTCGAGGCGCTCGATGTCGGCCTCGTCGAAGTGGCCGAAGCCGACCTCGAGCAGACGCCCCGGGCGGCTCCCGGAGTTGCCCATCCGGTGGATCGAGTTGCGCGGCACCCAGACCGTCTCGCCGGGCTCGGCGCTCCACGTGCGGTCCCCCACCGTGACGTCGATCGGCACGTCGAGGACCTGCCACATCTCGCCACGGTGGTCGTGACGCTGGAGCGAGAGCCGGTGACCGGGCTGCACGGTGATGATCTTGACGGTGACCTGCTCGTTGGAGACGAACTGCTGGAACTGCCCCCAGGGGCGCTCCGCCACGAAGATGTCCTGCGCAGGGTTCCGGTCGCTGACCTCGTAGTCATYGGGCGAGTGCGCAGGCCCCTGGCCCGGCGCCACGGCCGAAACGGTGGCACCAGCGCGGTGCTGGTCGGTCATGGGGTCCCCCATCGTCGGTGAGAGCCCAGTGTGCCGCATAGGGCCACGATGGTGCGCCAGGCGGTGTGCGGTGGGTCCTACCAGCCGCTGTTCGAGCGGCCCCGGCCCCCGAGGCCTCGTACCTGGCGCAGCGCGGGGCGGACGTCGGCGAGGTAGACGGCGGCACCCATGAAGGCGGCCAGGCCGAGCAGTCCGATCGGGTTGAAGACCGAGATCGAACCGAAGAGGAGCGCCACCCCGGTGATCAGGAGCCAGAACCGCTTGGTGCGCTTGCTGGCGGCCACGTAGGCGTTCTCCGGGTGGCGCAGGGCGTCGACGAAGGCGAAGATCTCGCAGCCGAGGGCCACCACTCCGATGACGAGGGTGACGACGCTCTGGTATCCGGCGTACAGCTGCATGCGAGAAGCGTAACCCGCGCTTGCGGTCGGAACCGCCCCAGCCGGCGACCGGCCCCGATGGGTTCAGGCGTCGACGACGAGCGTCACGGGGCCGTCGTTGACGAGCGAGACCTGCATCATCGCGCCGAACCGGCCCTGCTCGACCTCGAGGCCTCGCGCCCGGAGTGCGGCCACGAGGTCCGTGACGAGCGGCTCGGCCACCGGGCCCGGCGCAGCCGCGCTCCACGACGGTCGGCGCCCCTTGCGGGTGTCGGCGTAGAGCGTGAACTGGCTGACGACGAGGACAGGCGCGCCGGCGTCGGTCACGCTCTGCTCGTCGCGCAGGATCCGCAGCTCGGCGATCCTGCGAGCCATCCGCTCCACCTGGTCCGGTCCGTCGTCGTGCGTGACCCCCACGAGCGCGAGCAGGCCCGGCCGGTCGATGGCACCGACGACCTCACCCTCGACCTCGACCCGGGCGCTCGTGACGCGCTGCAGCACCGCCCTCACGACGCCCTCACCGCCGTCACCGACCCCGACCTCGAGGGCTCAGACGCCGACGGCGACGACGGAGCCGACGGGCTGCCCGTGACCGAGGACCGGCTGGTGCTCGAGAACGTCGAGGACGTCGTCGCTGCCCACGCCGATGCGGCGCAGCACGGCGG
>NZ_JBFULD010000489.1:0-2111 GCF_056400505.1 Terrabacter sp. P5_B1 | reverse complement strand
CGCACCAGGGCCGCGAAGAGGCCCAGGTGCAGGGCGGTGGACACGAGACCCACGCCGGCGAAGCGGACGAGCTGCTGCGACAGGCGGATTCGCGGCAGAGACGAGGAGGCGGACATCGTCGTCACTGGACGGGCTGGGTGAGGTCGTAGAAGGTCGATCCGTCGATCGTCACGGGGGTGAAGTTGTCCTCCACCCACGAGCTGATCTCCGACGAGGCGCTGCTGCCACCGTTCTGGTTGCCGAATCCCCTTCCGCCGCTGGCGAAGTAGTGGATCTGGCCGTTGGCGACGTAGTGCTGGAACTGCGCGAGCGTGGGGCTCGGGTCCGAGCCGTTGAAGCCGCCGATGGCCATGACCGGGAGCTGTGTGCCGAGCTGGAGTCCTGCCGCGGTCTGCGAGCCGATGGCTGCGGCGACCCACGTGTAGCGGTCGGCGTTCGCCGAGAGCGCCGACACGACGGCCGTGCTCGGTGTCGAGGCGTCGAGCAGACCGCCCATGCCGCCCCCGGCGCCTGTCTGCGGGCCACCCTGCGGGATCGTGCCGTTGTTGCCGGTCTGGCCGGGCAGCTGGGGCGGGGTGCCCCCACGGAAGCCGGCCCCGCCACCGGGACCACGGCTCGACCCGGCGGGACCGGCTGTCACGATGGAGCCGCTGTGGCCCTGGGAGGTGGTCGACACGGCATACGCCCCCGGGCCGGCGAGGCCGGCGACGAGCGCCGCGGCGAGGACGGCGGGCACGGCCCGGGCGTGCATCCACCGGGTCGCGAGGATGAGCAGAGCGGCGGCCATCCCCACCGCGAGCACCGAGATGCGGAGCCAGTCACCGTAAGCCGTCGTGCGCGAGAGGAGGATGAAGCCCCACGTCGCGGCCGCGGCGGTCGCGGCGGCGAGGGCGATGGTGGCGACGGCGCTCGATCGGCGCTCCCAGGCCTCGACCGCACCCATGCCGACGACGGCACCGATCGCCGGGGCGAGGGCCACGGTGTAGTACTCGTGGAAGATGCCGGCCATGAACGAGAAGACGAGGATCGTGACGACGAGCCAGCCACCCCAGACGAGGTAGGCCGCGCGGGGCAGGTCGGTGCGCGGGCGACGGCCACGCAGCCACAGGCCGGCTGCGAGGAGGATGAGCGCGCTGGGGATGAGCCAGGAGATCTGGTCGCCGACGCTCGAGGAGAACATCCGGAACAGCCCGGTCGAGCCCCACATGCCGCCACCGGTCGCGCCACCACCGCCGCCGACCGAGCCGGTCTCGTCACCGCTGAGGCGGCCGAGGCCGTTGTAGCCGAAGGTCAGCTCGAGGAAGGAGTTCGTCTGGCTGCCACCGATGTACGGGCGGGCCGAGACCGGGACGAGCTCGACGATCGCGACCCACCAGCCCGCCGACAGCACCATGGTGCCGACGGCCAGGAGCGAGTGGACGATGCGCTTGCGCAGGGTGGTCGGGGCGGCGATGAGGTAGGCGAGCCCGAAGAACGGCACGACGAGCAGGACCTGGAGGGTCTTGGTGAGGAAGCCGAGGCCGATGAAGACCCCCACGATCATCATCCACTTCGGCGAGGCCTGCTCGATCGCCTTGATCGTGGCCCAGGCGCCGAGCGCCATGAGCAGGGTCAGGAGGGCGTCGGGGTTGTTGAAGGTGAACATCAGGGCGGCGACGGGCGTCAGCGCGAGGACGACCCCGGCGATGAGACCCGCAGCAGCACCGAACTGGCGCTTGACCGTGGTGTAGACGACGCCCACGGTCGCGACGCCCATGAGCGCCTGCGGCAGCAGGATCGCGAACGAGCTGAGGCCGAGCAGCCGCACCGACAGGGCCATCACCCAGAGGGAGGCCGGCGGCTTGTCGACGGTGATCGAGTTGGCGGCGTCGGAGCTGCCGAAGAAGAACGCCTTCCAGCTCGCGCTGCCAGCCTGGACCGCGGCGGAGTAGAACGAGTTCGCGTAGCCGCTCGCGGTGAGGTTCCACGTGTAGAGCACGAGCGTCAGGAGGAGCAGGCCGAGGAGCGCCGGGCGGGCCCAGCTCGGGTCGGCCTCGGCCCCGCGCCAGACGTGCCGGATCCGACCGGGACGACCCGCGCGGGCGTCGGGCGGCGTGGTCTGGGGTCGGGAG
>NZ_JBFULD010000488.1:0-2119 GCF_056400505.1 Terrabacter sp. P5_B1 | reverse complement strand
GGGTGTGGTGGTCGCCATGACCGTGCTGGTGTTCGCTCGGTGGAGCGGCCGTCGCTCCGGCAGGACGGATCTCGACCTCGAGCCCCTCGGTGGACGCAGGCATGGAGACCACCACGGCACCGACGTCGCCCCCGATGTCGAGCAGGACCGGGCCCTGGCCGGAATGGGGGTTCTCAGCGGTGGCCATGCCACTCCTTCCGGCCGGCTGCCCCGTCAGGCGGCCGGCGTGCCGGGCTTGCTCTGGAACCCGCCCGCAGGGTTGGGCATGTAGGGGAACGCCGGAAGCAGCGCCAGGTTGGTGTTGGTCGTGCCGTCCTGGAGCAGTGCGGCCGCGGCATCGGGTGTGAACGAGTGGTCGACGAGCGGGATCGTCGCGCCGGCGACGGCCCGCAGCTCGATGGCGACGACGTTGTCGACGAGGCGTCGCCCGTTGGGGAAGCCGGCCGGGTCGCCGGCAATGAGGCCGATCGGGTTCGGGTGGGCGGTCGGCCTGACGGCGAGGTTGAGCCGCAGCAGGTCCGCCTGCGTCGGGCCGGTGTAGTTCTGGAAGCCGGGGACCACCCCGGACGGGATGCCGGTCAGCAGGATCGCGAGCAGGTCCGCGCGGTCCTTCTTGTAGGCGGCGAGGTGCGGGAAGACGCCGGGGTAGAGCACCGGCAGCAGTCGCGCGAGCTCCGGTTGTGCGACGTACTTCGCGAACTGCCCGTCGTTGTGCGGGAACACGGCGTTCCACCGGTCCTTGTCGGCCATCGGGGTGATGACCTCGTTGAAGAGCGGGTTGCCCAGGCGGGAGACCTGGCTGTAGGGGCCGTGTCCCGCGTAGCGGCCCTCCGCGTCCTCCCACATCAGGGCCTTCTGCCGACTGGCGGTGGCCCACACGCCGATGACGGACGAGGCCCTCATCGGGTCGCTTGGGACGTCGCCGTTGCGGCTCACGTCGGAGATCGGGACCTGGATCGCGATGGTGTGCACGTTGAGTCCCTGCAGCCCGTTGACCCCGCTGGCGCTGGGCAGCGGGATCAGGTGCAGGTTCTGGAAGGGCCGGAGGGCGCCGAGGTCGAAGACGCTGCCCAGGTCGACGTAGAAGGCATCACCGCGCTGACCGGCGAAGACGGTGCGGCTGCCCTGGATCGGGTGGACCGCCGCCGGCGTGAAGACGGCGCCGTAGTGCGGGGTGCTCCGGACGCCGACGTTGACCGGGGGGCAGGCCAGGTTCGTGGCCAGGTGTTGCGGCGCCTTCCCGCGAGCGACGCGCGTGACGGAGTAGAACTGCGGGCGGTTCCAGTTCGGGTCGTCGATCGAGGTCAGGGGGCCCGTGTTGTAGAGGAAGGTGTCGGCGTGGAGCACCTTGGTGGTGAACCGGAACTGGTAGGTCACATCGGCACGGGCGTCGCCGCGGTTGCTCACGTGGATCTCGTAGAGGACGTCGTCACCGAACTCGTAGAAGTTGGGGCCGCCCTGCGGGCTCTGGAAGGGGATGAAGTTCGCGATGAGGGTGACGGTTCGCGGCTTGTCGGGGCTGACGAAGGCGTAGACGTCGGTGTTGTCGGCGACGGGGTCCTTCGAGATCTCGGGGGCTTCCCGGTGCGAGGACATCGTCATCGCCTCGCTGCGCGGGTCAGGCGTCGGACGAGGTCGTGGTCGTGGACGACGACCTCGTCGTGACCCGTGTAGAGCACGACCGTTCCGGCAGCGGCGTCGCGCACGTGGGCGACGAGCGGTTGGGTGCCGGTCGTCGAGGACGACGACGAGGACTCGGACGCTGCCCGGCTGCTGGGGGCTGCGGCCACGACGGCGGTGGTGACGGCGCCGGACCCGGCCACGGCCAGGAACGATCGGCGGGAGGCTTGGGACATGACCTGCTCCTTCTGACGGGGACCGCGTTCTCACGGGTGGCGGCCTGCCGTCGGATTCGCAGACCAGGTCGCGACCCGAATCGACGCTACGCCGCCGGTGGAGGCGCGGTCGGTGGTTTCGCAAGCACCGCTGCCTTCCTCAGACCGCATTCCGGTCGTCTCGGACCAATGGGCGCCCCCGGACCCGTCGAGCCGGTCGTGTCGTGGTCGGGCCGGTCGCCCGCCGGGGCGGACGAAGCGCGTCTCAGCGCAGCACCGCTCGC
>NZ_JBFULD010000487.1:0-2142 GCF_056400505.1 Terrabacter sp. P5_B1 | reverse complement strand
GCTCGATGGCGGGCAGGTCGAGGTGGTTGGTCGGCTCGTCGAGGACGAGCAGGTTGACGCCACGCGCCTGGAGCAGCGCCATCGCCGCCCGAGTGCGCTCACCGGGTGAGAGCCGCCCGACGGCGCTGCCGACCTGGTCGGCCTTGAGCCCGAACTTGGCGAGCAGCGTGCGCCGGTCGGCGGGGTTGAGGTCGGGCACGGCCGCGCCGAACGCGTCGCCGAGCGGCAGGTCCTCGCGCAGTCCGGTGCGCGCCTGGTCGATCTCGCCGACGGCCACGCTCGCGCCGAGCGACGCGCTGCCGTCGTCGGGTGCGACCCGACCGAGCAGCAGCGACAGCAGAGTCGTCTTGCCGGCGCCGTTGGGCCCGGTGATGCCGATGCGCCGACGGGCCTCGACCTGCAGCGATGCCGGCCCGAACGTCCAGTCGCCCCGGCGGACCACCGCCTCGTTGAGCGTGGCCACGACCGAGCTCGACCGTGGCGCGGCCCCGATGGAGAACTGCAGCACCCACTCCTTGCGCGGCTCGGCGACCTCGTCGAGCCGGGCGATCCGTGACTCCATCTGCCGCACCTTGCGGGCCTGCTTCTCGGACGACTCGATGCTCGCGGCGCGCCGGTTCTTGTCGTTGTCGGGGCTCTTCTTCATCGCGTTGCGCACGCCCTTCGACGACCACTCGCGCTGTGTGCGCGCCCGCGCCTCGAGGTCGGACTTGGTGCCGGCATACGCCTCGTACGCCTCGCGCGCGTGCCGGCGGGCGACCTCCCGCTCCTCCAGGTAGGACTCGTAGCCGCCGTCGTGGACCGAGACGAAGTTCTGCGCGAGGTCGAGCTCGACGATGCGCGTGACGCAGCGGGCGAGGAACTCCCGGTCGTGCGAGACGAGCACGACGCCACCCCGCTGGCCGTGGACGAAGGCCTCGAGGCGGTCGAGCCCCGCCAGGTCGAGGTCGTTCGTCGGCTCGTCGAGCAGCACCAGGTCGAAGCGGCTCAGCAGCAGCGCGGCGAGCGCCGCCCGCGCAGCCTGACCACCCGAGAGCGAGGTCATGAGCGCGTCCGGCCCGACGTCGAGACCGAGCTCGGCGAGCATGGGCGGGATGCGCTCGTCGAGGTCGGGCGCCCCGCTGACGAGCCAGTGGTCGAGGGCGACGGCATACGTCTCGTCGGCCGTCGGGTCGTCGCTGCCGAGGGCAGCCGCGGCCTTCTCCATGGCGGTCGTGGCGGCTGTGGCGCCGGTGCGGCGACCGATGTGGTCGGCGACGGTCTCGCCGGCCACCCGCTCGTGCTCCTGCGGCAGCCACCCGACGAACGCGTCCGAGGGGGCCGTCGTCACCGTGCCCGAGAGGGGAACGTCCTCGCCGGCGAGCAGGCGCAGCAGCGTCGACTTGCCCGCGCCGTTGGCGCCGACGACGCCGACGACGTCACCGGGTGCGACCGTGAGGTCGAGGTGCTCGAAGAGGGTCCGGTGGGCGTGGCCCCCGGCGAGGTCCTTGGCCACGAGGGTCGCGCTCACGCCCCACAGCCTAGGGCCGCGGGGCCGGTGCCCCGTTCACAGCAGGTGGACCGTGACGAGGTCACCGTCGATGAGCTGGTCGACGGCCTCGGGCACCTCGATGAGGCAGTTCGCGGCAGCGAGCGCCGTGAGGTGCCGGGCGTCCGGGGCGCTCACGGTCCCGTCGTCGTGGAGCACGCTCGTGAGGAACTGGACGCGGCCGGCCCGTGTGTGCCGGGTCCTGCCGGCGTATGCCGCGTGCCCGGGTCGCGCCGCCGGCACCCCGTGGCGTCGGTCGAGGGCCGGGCGCACGAGCACGTGAAAGGCGACGAAGGCGCCGACCGGTGTCCCGGGCAGGCAGACGACGGGCGTGGAGCCGAAGCAGCCGAGTCCCTGCGGCCCCCCGGGCTGCATCGCCAGGTGCACGAAGTCGAAGGTCGGCAGCGGTGAGCACACCTGGCGGACGACCTCGTAGGCACCGGCGCTGACGCCACCGGTCGTGATGACGACGTCGACGCCCGGGTCGGCCTCGAGCTCGTCGAGCAGCGAGCGGAGGTCGGACGGCTCGTCGGAGCACACCTCGACCCGGCGCACGTCGCAGCCGGCGGCCTCAGCGAGCGCGGCGACCATGTCGGAGTTGGACTCGTGGATGC
>NZ_JBFULD010000486.1:0-2164 GCF_056400505.1 Terrabacter sp. P5_B1 | reverse complement strand
GGCGCACGCCGATGCCGGCGCGCTCGAGGCGCTCGGCGACCAGCGCCGTCGTGCGCACCTCGCCCCGCCCGAGCTCCGGATGCGTGTGCAGGTCGCGGCGGATCGAGACGAGCTCTGCAGCGCGCTGCTCGACGGTTCGAGCGATGGCCTCGAAGGGCAGCGGCGCGGAGCGGTGGGTCACGAGCACGGGAGTCTAGCGAGAGGATGGGCACATTCCCCGCACACGGGGGCTCGACGAGCACCAGGACGACGGAGAGAGGTCACGCGTGGAGCCGCAGTCACGCTCCGCGGCGGCGCCCGGTCCCGACGCCGTCCGGGCCGTCGTCGGCCTCGTCGACCGGGCGCTGCCGTTCACGACGATGACGTGCGAGGCCTCCCCCGCGACCGTGTGGTGGCGCGACGTGGTGACGCACGTGCGGGCCGGCGCGGACCCGCTCGAGCCGTGGCGCGCGGCGCTGCGCACGCAGATGGGACAGCGTCACGGCGTGCCGGCGCCCGCGCACGTGCCCGCCGCCTTCGTGCTCCAGTGGGTGTGCGAGATCGCCGCGACGCCGATCGCGTATGCCGCGTCGCTCGGTCCCTGGCTCCTCGTTCCCTCGGGTGGCGGGCTGGGTCTCGGGTTGGGGTTCGAGCTGGCCCCGGGGCTCAGTCCCCACCGGCTCGTGGTCGACCCGGACGCGACGTCGTTGGAGGTCGACGACGACCCGGCGCGCCGTCTGGAACGCGGCCACGCGGCATACCGCGGGCTCGTCTCGGAGGTCGTGACGGCATACGCCCCCGACGTGCGGATGGGCTCGCGGCAGCGGTGGGGGGTCGTCGACGACATGTGGGGCACGGCGGTGCGGCTGGCGCGCGGCGCGGCCGGCGAGAGCGTCGGACCCGAGCCGACGCGGGTGTCGTGCTGCTTCATCTACGCGCTGCCCGGGATGCGCGAGTGCGCCGCGTGCCCCCGCGGCGGCCGGTGAAGCGCGGAACTAGGGTGACGGCCATGCTGCAGCACCTGCCGGGGCCCGACCTGCTCGTCGTCCACGAGGAGGTTCACGAGGCGCTCGAGGCCGGGGTCGGGGTCGTCGCCCTCGAGAGCACGATCCTCGCCCACGGGCTCCCCCACCCCGACAACATCGAGATCGGCGCGCAGATCGAGGACGCGGTGCGGACCGGCGGTTCGGTGCCGGCGACCATCGCGGTGCTCGACGGGGTCGTGCACATCGGCCTCGGCGCCGCTGAGGTCGAGCGGGTCTGCACCGACCCTGACATCGCCAAGCTGTCGGTGCGCGACGTGGGCGTCGCTGCGGCACTTGGACTTTCGGGTGCGACGACCGTGGCCTCGACGTCGGCGCTGGCCCATCTGGCCGGCATCCGCGTGTTCGCGACCGGCGGGCTCGGCGGGGTGCACCGGGGCGCGTCCGAGACCTTCGACGTCTCCGCCGACCTCGGTGTCATCGCGTCGACACCGGTCCTCGTCGTGTGCGCCGGCGTGAAGTCGATCCTCGACGTGGCAGGGACGCTCGAGACGCTCGAGACCCTGTCGGTGCCGGTGGTCGGCTACCGGACCGACGCGTTCCCGGGCTTCTACCTGTCGGACTCGGGAAACCCGGTGCCGTGGCGCGTGGAGTCGGCGGCCGAGGCGGCCAGGGTCGTCGTCATGCGCGACCGGCTCGGGACCGATGCGGCCGGCGTCGTCCTCGCGAACCCGCTGCCCGCCGAGCGGCAGGTCGACCGCGAGCTGCACGACCGGCTGGTGGCGGAGGGGCTCGCCCTGCTCGAGCGCGAGGGCGTGCACGGCAAGGACGTCACGCCGCGGCTGCTCGAGCACTTCCACGCCAGCTCCGGCGGCGAGTCGCTGCGCGCGAACGTCGAGCTCGTCCTGTCGAACGCCCTGCTCGCCGGAGAGGTCGCCGCCGAGGTGGCGGCGCAGTCGGCGGGCCTGGCCGGGGCAGCCCGCGCATGACGACGCGGGAGGTTCCGACAGGGCACGGTCCGACAGGGCACGGCCCGACGGGGCACGGTCCGATGGGGCACGGCACGACCGGACACGGTCCGACGGAGCATCGGCCGACGCGGCCGGTCGTCGTCGTCGGTGACGTCGGGCTCGACGTCATCACCCGCCCGTCCGGTGACATCCGGTGGCACTCCGACACCCCGTCGGCGGTCGCGCTCGTCC
>NZ_JBFULD010000485.1:0-2165 GCF_056400505.1 Terrabacter sp. P5_B1 | reverse complement strand
GGCCCGTCGGCCCCCAGCTCCTGCTCGGCCCACCACGCGGCGGTCTGGAGCCGCACCGGGTCGGCGCCGTGCAGCCAGGCCCGGTCCTCCCGGGCCCAGCCGATCGGGGTGAGGATCTCGAAGACGCGGGCCGGCCGGTCCGCATCGTCGAGCAGCTCGAGCGCCCGGCGTGTCACGCGGTGGGTCTGGATGTGGTCGGGGTGGCCGTAACCGCCGTGGGCGTCGTAGGTCACGACGACGTCGGGTTGCACCTCGCGCATGACGTCGGCGACGAGACCGCCTGCCACGTCGAGGTCCGCGGCGGCAAACGCCTCAGGTCGCGCGGCGGCCGGCGAGCCCTCCATGCCCGAGTCGCGGTAGCGCGAGAGCCGACCCGCCGCCCGGTCCTCGCCGAGCACGTGCATGACGGCGCCGACGCGGCACAGCGCCCGGGTCAGCTCGCCGTGGCGGTACGGGCCGAGAGTGTCGTCCGGGTCCCCTTCGAGGTGGGCCAGTCCGGGCGGGATGACCTCCCCCTCCTCGCCGAGGGTGCAGGTGAGGACGTGGACCTCGTCACCGCGAGCGACGTGGTGGGCCATCGTCACGCCGCACGTCAGCGTCTCGTCGTCGGGATGGGCGTGGACGAAGAGCAGTCGCGGCACGGTGGGGGCCTCTCGGATCGGGGGTGGTCAGCGCACGGCCACCGTGGCGAGGTCGACGATCCCGCCGACCGGGTGGTCCTCGTAGAACCTGACGCCCGACCCGTGCAGGTGGAGCGCCTTGGTCGCGGAGAGGGCGATGTAGCCGCCCTCCCCACGCACYGCCGCGTCAGCCTGCTCCCACACCGTCGCGCGGGCGGCAGGATCGGCGGTGGCGTCGGCCTTGTCGATGAGGGCGTTGACGACGTCGCTGCTGAAGTAGCCGACGTCCTGCCCGGGGCCTGACGAGTCGATGTTGATGCGCGAGTCGAAGAGCGCCGGCAGGACCCCACCGGCGGAGGGCCAGTCGGGCGTCCACACGCCGCGGAAGACGTCGAAGGAGCCGACCGACGTCGCCTTCTCGATCGTCTCGTAGTACTCCTCGGGCGGCACGCCGGTGAGCTGCACGTCGAAGCCCGCGCGGTCCCACCCGGCGGCCAAGGCRGCATACGCCTTGTCGCCGAGCACGGAACGGGCGTAGACGACGCGCAGGGGGACGGGCAGCGTCACCCCCGCCTGCTGGAGGACCTTGCGGGCCCCCTCGGGGTCGCCCTCGACACCGGCGCCCGGGGCTGGCATCACCGACGTGGGGTCGACGGTCGGCGACAGGATCGACCACGCCGGCGTCCCGGCGCCCTCGCCACCGGTGGCCGTCACGTACGTCGCACGGTTCGTCGACAGCTCGAGGGCCTTGCGCACGGCCGGGTTGGCCATGACCGTGCTGCGCATGTTGAGGGCGAGGTAGTCGACGTTGCCGGTGTAGGGGAACGTCAGCCGTGCCTGCAGCCCGGTGCCCGACTGGTTGCGCAGGGTGGGGCTGGCCTGCACCCACGAGACGGCGTAGGCGTCGTCGTCCTGCTGGTTGAGCAGTCGCTGGATGACCGTGGCTTCCCCGAGCCCCGAGGTCACGTGGATCTCGTCGGGGTAGGCCTTCCGGATGGGGTCGGTGCGGGGGTCCCAGTGCTCGTTGCGCACGAAGGTGCCCCCCTGGCCGACCACCCACGGCTCCTTGAGCCGGTAGGGCCCGCTCGACATGACGGCATACGACGCCTTGTCGCTCGTGGTGTCGGCGGACGCCTTGCGCGGGGCGAACTCCGGGAGCGCCACGATGCGGGGGAAGTCGGGCTCGGAGTCCCGCAGCCTGAAGGTGATGGTGCGGCCGTTGCACGAGACGGCCCGCTCGAAGTCCGCCTCGTGCGCCGTGTCCGACGGGCCGGCATAGACCGGCTTCTCGAGCCCCTCGGGGGTGACCTGCGTCGGGATGTCGAGCAGGAAGCTCGCATAGTTGGTGCCGCCGACGTGCGTGCGACGGTCGAAGGTGCGCGCCACGCCGTGGCGCACGTCGCCGCACGTGATCGGCGAGCCGTCCTGCCACGTCAGGCCCGGACGCAGGGTGAAGCTCCACGTCCGGGTGCCGTCACTCGGGGTCCCGGCGTCCGTGGCGAGGTCGCCCTCGATGTCACGCTGGTGGGCCCCCGTGCCGTATGC
>NZ_JBFULD010000484.1:0-2170 GCF_056400505.1 Terrabacter sp. P5_B1 | reverse complement strand
GAAGAGGGGGGCGCCCGTCATCAGCGCGAGCACCGCCGGCCCCTTGGCCATCCGTGCGCGGTGGCCGAGCAGGTCGACCTCGATCCCGTTCCGGGTGAGGTCGCGGTCGGCCGCGAGCGCGATGGCGCGGCCGCCGGCCCGCGTCGCCGCGAGAAGTCCCGCGAAGGGGTCGACACCACCGGTCAGCGGGATGATGTCCATGTTGATGCTGTTGCGGAAGGCGACGAACTCCTGGAAGACCTCTTCGGGCTCGAGCCGCTCGGCGACGGTCGTGACCGGGGCGAGGTTGGTCGCTGCCCACGCTGCGGCGAGGTCGAAGTTGCCGAGATGGCCCACGAACACGACGACCGCCTGTCCGGTGTCCGCCACGGCCTTGGGCCCCTCGAGTCCCGTCACCCGCACGGCGGCGTCGAGGCGCTCGCGGCCGATCGACGGGAGCCGGAAGGCCTCGCAGTAGTAGCGCATGTAGGACCGCATCCCCGCCCGCACGAGGGCGTCGAGGGCGGCGTCGTCGAGCTCGGGGCGGGCGCGACGGTAGTTCGCGCGCAACCGCTGGATGCCCTTGCCCCGCCGCCGCACCGCGATGTCGGCGATCCGGTTGAAGACGCCGTAGGCCGCGCCCTCGGGAAGCGCCGCGACCGTGGCCCACCCGAGCCGGAACCCGAGCACGCTGACGGTGTCGGTGGCGCGGCCCACCAGTCCCGTGCGGCTCAACTGGCCACCTCGCCGGACGACAGCGCCTGGCGGCGCACCGTGAGCATGCGCTGCAGCACCGTCACGAAGCTCGCCACGGCGAGCAGCCCGAGCACGATGCCCAGCAGCRGCGTGGAGTTGAACAGGTCGGCGAAGAAGGCCGCCACGAGCACCGCGACCAGACGGTCGGCGCGCTCGGCGATGCCGACGTCGGCCGTGTAACCCAGCCCCTCGGCCCGTGCCTTGGCGTAGGAGACGACCGACCCGAGGATGAGGCAGGCGAGCGCCAGCCCGGCCATCCACCGGTTGTCACCCGGGCCGGCGTAGAAGAGCACGAGGCCGCCGAAGATGGCGGAGTCGCCCATCCGGTCGAGGGTCGAGTCGAGGTAGGCGCCCCACTTGCTCGAGCGACCCGAGTCGCGCGCCATGATGCCGTCGACCGTGTCGGAGAAGACGAAGGCGGTGATGACGAGGCACCCGATCCAGAGCTGCCCCCGCGGGAAGAAGGCGAGGGCGCCGACGCACACCCCGACGGTGCCGACGACGGTCACGACGTCGGGGCTGATGCCCAACCGGAGGAAGAGATGGCCGACGGGAGCCAGGATCTTGGTCATCGTCGCGCGCAGGAGTCTGTTGAGCATGGTGGGACCAGCGTACTGACCGGGCGGCCGTGCCCGGGTCCACCGCACCCAACGTGGCGCGTCCGTGACGGGTGTCAGCCCTCCGGGGACGAGCTCAAGCCTGCGGCCAGGCCGCGACGAGACGCGTGCGGGTGTCCTCCAGGAGCACGGGCAGCGCCTTGGTCTGGGCGACGATGGGCAGGAAGTTGGAGTCGCCGCTCCAGCGCGGCACGACGTGCTGGTGCAGGTGGGCAGCGACCCCGGCACCGGCGACGGCCCCCTGGTTCATGCCGAGGTTGAAACCGTGGGGCTCCGACGCCGCCTGCAGCACGCGGACCACCTGCTTCGTCAGCGCCGTGAACTCCGCCGTCTCCTCGTCGGTGAGGTCGATGTAGAGGGAGACGTGGCGGTAGGGGCAGACGAGCACGTGTCCCGGGTTGTAGGGGAAGAGGTTCATCACGACGAAGCAGTGCTCGCCGCGGTGGACGATGAGCCCCTCCTCGTCGGACCGCGTCGGCGCCGAGCAGAACGGGCAGCCGTTGCCCTCCTCGTCGCTCGGCTTGTCACCGAGGATGTAGGCCATCCGGTGCGGCGTCCACAGTCTCTCGAAGCCGTCCTCGACGTGCGCGAACTCCGCCGCCGACTCGGTGCCACTGCCCTGCGTCGTCATGGTGACAGATCCTAGGGCGGGATCCGCGGGACGTCGGGCGGGCCCCGGGGCGGCCCCGTCGTCAGCGTGTCGATTTCACAGCCAGCCCGACGTTGGGTTCAATGGACAGGGGCCCTGCGGTGTGTGAGACCGCAGGGCCTTTGACGTCTCCCGCTCCGGACACGGGTCGACCCCGCGGGTGTGAGAG
>NZ_JBFULD010000483.1:0-2184 GCF_056400505.1 Terrabacter sp. P5_B1 | reverse complement strand
GCGCGAGAGGTCCACGTCCTCGTCGACCTCCACGCCGGTGCCGAGTCGGCCACCGTCTGGACCAACGACCTGACCCATGACTACGTGCACGAGAACTCGGCCTACAGCACATGAGCGACAGCACCGAACCGTCCCCGGCCCGCTTCCCCCCGTCCTTCCCGTCCGCCGGTGAGCCACCCGTCAACGTGCGCGGGCTCATCGACGCGGCCGCGATCCGCGTCGCCGCCGGCAAGGCCGCGACGCTCGTCGAGGCGTTGCCCTGGCTCGAGCGCTTCCGCGGCGCACTCGTCGTCGTCAAGTACGGCGGCAACGCCATGGTCGACGACGCCCTCAAGGCCGCCTTCGCCGAGGACGTCGCCTTCCTTCGGTATGCYGGTCTGCGACCCGTCGTCGTGCACGGCGGCGGCCCACAGATCAAGGCGATGCTCGAGCGGGTGGGCATCGAGAGCGAGTTCAGGGGTGGGCTCCGCGTCACGACGCCCGAGGCCATGGACGTCGTGCGCATGGTGCTGACCGGCCAGGTCGGGCGCGAGCTCGTCGGCCTGCTCAACCAGCACGGGCCCATCGCCGTGGGCCTGTCAGGCGAGGACGCGGCCCTCCTCGGCGCCCGCCGCCGCGGCACCGTCGTCGACGGCGAGGAGGTCGACCTCGGCCTCGTCGGCGACGTCGAGAGCGTGAACCCCTCCGCCATCCTCGACATCCTCGACGCAGGCCGTGTGCCGGTCGTCTCCACCGTGGCCCCCGACCTCGACGTCGACGGCCAGGTCCTCAACGTCAACGCCGACACCGCAGCCGCCGCGATCGCCGTCGCGCTCGGCGCCGAGAAGCTCGTCGTGCTCACCGACGTCGAGGGCATCTACGCCGACTGGCCCGACCGCGGCTCGCTGCTCTCCACGATCACGGTCAGCGCGGCCCGCGAGCTGCTCACCCGGGTCGACCACGGCATGGTGCCCAAGCTCGAGGCGTGCATCCGGGCGGTCGAGGGGGGCGTCCCGCAGACGCACGTGGTCGACGGTCGCAAGCCGCACTCGATCCTGCTGGAGATCTTCACCGACGAGGGGATCGGCACGATGGTGCTGCCCGACATCACCGGCCCCGAGCCGACTCCGCCCCCAGCCCCGACGGCCGCCCCGACGGTCGCTCCGACCCCGACTCCCGAGGAGACCCCATGACGGTGGGCAACGAGCTGCTCGGACGCTATGCCGGCGCGATGGTCCAGGTCTTCGGCACCCCGCAGCTGGTCCTCGCCTCGGGTCACGGCTGCTGGGTCACCGACGTCGATGGCAAGCGCTACCTCGACCTGCTGTCCGGCATAGCCGTGAACGCGCTCGGCCACGGCCACCCCGCGCTCGTCCAGGCGGTCGCCAAGCAGGCCGAGTCGGCGATCCACGTCTCGAACTTCTTCACGTCCGAGCCGGCGATCACCCTCGCCGAGCGGCTGCTGTCGATCGCGGCGGCCCCGAGCGGCTCGGGCGTCTTCTTCGCCAACTCCGGCACCGAGACGACCGAGGCCGCGATCAAGCTCTCGCGCCGCACCGGGCGGACGCGCATCGTGGCCCTGGAGGGGTCCTTCCACGGACGCTCCACCGGGGCCCTCGCCCTGACCCACAAGGCGGCCTACCGCGAGCCCTTCGAGCCGCTCATCCCCGAGGTCGTCTTCGTCCCACCGAACGACGCCGATGCCCTCCGCGCGGCCGTCGACGACTCCACGGCGGCCTTCTTCGTCGAGCCGATCCAGGGCGAGGCCGGGGTGCGCGAGCTGTCGCCTGACTACCTGCGCCTGGCCCGGGAGGTGACGAGCGCCCACGGCGCGCTGCTCGTCGTCGACGAGATCCAGACCGGGATCGGTCGCACCGGTGACTGGTTCGCCCACCAGGCCTCGGGCATCGTGCCCGACGCGATGACCMTCGCCAAGGGTCTCGGCGGCGGGGTGCCGATCGGTGCTCTCGTGACCTTCGGCTCGGACGTCACGGCGATGCTGACGGCGGGCCAGCACGGCACGACGTTCGGCGGCAACCCCCTCGCGTGCGCCGCCGGGCTCGCTGTGCTCGACACCATCGAGCGCGATCACCTGCTCGAGCACGTGCGCCACGTCGGCGCCCTGCTCGACCACGTCGCCATCGACGGCGTGGCCGGCACCCGAGGACGCGGGCTGCTGCGCGCGATCGAGCTGGACGGCATACC
>NZ_JBFULD010000482.1:0-2195 GCF_056400505.1 Terrabacter sp. P5_B1 | reverse complement strand
CCTCATTGATGCGGCCGAGCTCGGTCAGGCCGGGTTCGGCGACCCGGGCCCAGTGGGCAGCGGCACCGGGCACCGACTCGGCGAGGGCCGCGGCGACGCGCAGCCCCTCGTCGCGGGCGGCGGCCGGGTCGAGGCCGGCCTCCGCCGCGATGTCGGTGAGCTGCTCCAGGCTCTCGGCCAGTCGGGACTCAGTGGGGCGGCTCATGCATCACTCCGGCTCATTCCGGCGGGGCCAATGGATGGGGCGCGGCGGGGGACGCCGCGGGCACGCCGGGCGGGTCCGGAAAGCCTCCCGCTGCACCGGTCGCGGGAGGCGGGGAGACCGGGACCGGGTCGGGCCCGAGCCCGAGAGCGCCACCGGCCGAGGCCTGGCCGAACTTCTGCTCGAGGAACGCCCCGTGCACGATGATCGCCTCCGCGTCGGCACGGCATACGGCGTCGTAGACCTTGTCCATCGTCGTGCCGAGCAGGTCGAGCTGGTCGACGAGGAGCATGACCGAGCTCTTGCCCGCCACGATGGGACGGGTGTCGGCCCAGTCGCGCGGGAGGCGAAGGTAGTTGCCGATGGCCACCGGGAGGTAGTCGGTGGCCGTGGCCATCACGCTGTAGCCCTGGCTGCTGCCGAGACCGAGGTTGGCCAGGCGCGGCAGCGTCTGACGGACGATGCGCGTGACGCGGAGCAGGCGGGAGAGCACGACGCCGGGCACGCGGCCCTCACGGGCCTGCAGCTCGATGGCGTCGAGCGCCCCGAGCAGCTGCTCGGTGGTCGGTGGTCCCGAGCGCACCGGCTCAGGTGCCTCGGGCCTGTCCAACCCGAACCACGACCGGATTCCCACTGCGTTGTTCCCCTCTGGTGTTCGCGCGACCGGCGCTCGACCGGTCACGCACCTCCTGCTTCACGGCTCTCGGACCTCGGCGGCGCTCACCGACCCGAGCCGAGGTCGAGCAGTCCGGGTGCGGAGTTCTCGGCGCGGCGGGCGTCCTGCTTCGAGACCCGGTCGAGGTAGGACCGCGACTTGGCGACCTCGGTCTCGAGCGTCCCGATCGTCGCGGCCATGTTGTCGAGCGCGCGGACCTTGAACTGGTCGATGGTGTCCATCGTCTCGTAGATGTTGGCGAACGCCTTCTGCAGCGACTCGATCGAGAGCGTCGAGCTGGCCGACTGCTCCTGGATGCGGGCCGAGTTCTGCTTGAGGGCCTCGGACGTGCGCTCGATGATGCTCGAGGTGGTCGTGTTGAGCGCCGTGATCTGGTCGAGCACGAGCTGCTGGTTGTTGAGGGCCTGGGACACGATGACCGCGGTGCGCAGCGCCGAGACCGTCGTCGTGGTCGCCCGGTCGACGCCCTTGATCAGCTCGATGTTGTTCTTGATGATGATGTCGATCGCGAGGTAGTTCTGGATCGACACGGCGAGCTGGGTCAGCAGGTCCTGGTGCTTCTGGCGGACGTAGAAGAGGACGTCCTCGCGCAGCGCCTTGGCCTTCTCCGGGTCGGTGGCCTCGAGGGTGGCGACCTGCGCGGCCAGCCGGGCGTCGAGGCGCTCGGCGACGTAGACGTACTGGTTGAGCCGGCCCATCGACTCCCAGAGGTTCTTCTTCTCGAGGTTGAGGGCGACGTTGTCCTTGACGAGCTCGTCCTGGCCGGACTGGAGCGAGTGGAGGATGCCGTTGAGGTGGCTCTGTGCCGACTGGTACTTGCGGAAGTAGTCGTTGACCCGGTCGCCCATCGGGATCATGCCGAGGAACTTCTTGGCGCCGGCGGCCTGGCCGGGGTCGAGGTCCTCGACGGTGCGGCGCAGGTCGAGCAGGGTCCTGCCGACCTTGGAGGTGCCGGACAGGCCGCCCTCGTTGAGCGCCTTGACCGGCATCTGCAGCATGCGGTTGCTGCTCTCGGCGGCGAAGCGCACCTCGTCGTTGCCCATGCTGCGCACGTCGGCGGCCTTGGTCTCCCACTCGGGGGAGCGGGCCGCGGCCTTCATCAGCGAGTCGAGGTAGGTGTCGACCTTGGCGTCGAGACCGGGCAGGGCTGCCTCGGGCACCGCGGGAGCCATCTTCGGGGCGGAGGTCTCGGCCACCGGGGCGGTCGGCGCGGGAGCGGTGAGGATGAACGCCTCGCCGGGCGGCGGCTCGAGGGGGGCGACCTGCGCGGATGCGCCTGCGGTGGCCTGCTGGGCTGCGGGCTGGTCAGTCATGTGG
>NZ_JBFULD010000481.1:0-2196 GCF_056400505.1 Terrabacter sp. P5_B1 | reverse complement strand
GGCCAGGGCCCGCGTCACGACGTCGCGCTTGCGGTCGAGCMTCGCGGCGTCGGCGGAGGAGCCGCGACCGACGACGTCCTCGGCCGGCACGCCGAGCAGGGCGGCCGCGACGGCGGCCGCCACGGTCGTGTTGCCGACACCGACCTCCCCGAGCGCCACCGGGCCGGCGCCGGCCACCACGCGGCCGCGCTCGCGCCCGAGAGCCAGCAGGCCGGCATACGTCATCTTGTCGAGCGCGTCGGTGTTCACGAGATCGCCTCTGCTGCAACCGATCCCAGCGTCGATGAGCTCGACGTCGAGGCCGGCGGCGTGGGCGGCGACGGCGCCCATCGACGTGCCTTCACGGGTGGCGCGCGCCACGTCCGCCGTGACCGACGGGTCGAACGCCGTGATGTCGTATGCCGTCACGGCGTGGTCCGCGGCCGCCACGACCAGCGTGCCCCGTCCGTCCACTGCGGTCAGCGCGGTGACGCGGTCGAGGACGGTGTCGAGGACACCGAGCGAGCCGGGCACGGCGAGGAGGTCGTCCGACCGGTCGCGGGCCGCGACGAGCTCGGCAGGCTCGGGAGCGCGAAGGTGCGAGGGTGGGGCGTCCCGCTCGGTCCAGCGCTCGCGCATGACGACCTGGTCGAGCGGCAGCCGCTTCGACCAGCCGGCACGTTCGAGGCCGGGCTCGGGCGGGCGCTCGTCGGGCCAGCCGAGGCAGAGCCAGCCCAGCGTCTCGACGCCGTCGGGAAGGCCGAGCAGGTCGGCGAGCTCGGCCGGCTCGAAGAGAGTGACCCAGCCGAGTCCGAGACCGTGGGCGCGGGCGGTCAGCCAGATGTTCTCGATGGCGGCGGCGCACGACCAGAGGTCGGCGTCGGGGAAGGTCGCGCGACCGAGCACGCCAGCGGCCGGGGTCCGGCGGTCGCACGCGACGACGATGCCGACGGGCGCCTCGCGGATGCCCTCGAGGCGCAGGTCGAGCAGGCCGCGTGCGGACTCCTCGGCCATCCCCGCGGCCTGGCGAAGTCGGCAGCGGTCGGCCATCAGCGCCGCGGCGTCCCGCGTCGCGGCCTCGGTGACGACGACGAAGCGCCACGGCTGACTGTGCCCGACCGACGGCCCGCGGTGGCCCGCCGTGAGCACCGCCGTCAGCACGTCGGCAGGCACGGGGTCGGGTCGGAACCGACGGATGTCGCGTCGCGCCCCGACGACCCGCTCGAGCGAGTCGAGGTCGTCGCGCAGGGCCCACGCGTCGGGCGCCTGCGCCCGCTCGGCAGCCGAGGACGGGTCGCCGATCGTGGGGACAGGCCTGCGGTAGGTCACGTTCCAGACCCTAGTTCGGCGCCGTCTCGATCCACCCACGGGTCGCGCCCAGCACGCGGCTGCCGTCGGTGTCCGCGAGGGACATCCCGACGAAGGCGGTGGCACCCTCCGACGTCTGCCAGCGGAAGCGGTAGTCGGTGGACGTCGCGGCGTCGGCGATGGCCGCGGCGGCGTCCCGGGACGACTGGGCGTTGGCGAAGGCCCCCGCCGACCGGGCGAGGTAGGCCCCGAGCTGGGCGGCATACGGGTCCGCGTCCCGGGCGTCGTCGGGACGTGCGACGTTGGAGACGAAGTCGCTGGCCACCGCGGCGGGCTCGACGACGGAGACGCGCACCCCGTGGGCGAGCATGACGACGGCGAGCGACTGCATGAAGCCCTCGACGGCGAACTTCGCGCCGCAGTAGGCGTCGGCGAAGGGCTGCCCGACGGCGCCGCCGACGCTCGTGACGGTGAGCACCGTGCCCGAGCCCGCCTCTCGCATGTGGGGCAGCACGAGCTTGGTCAGGGCGACGGGGCCGAGGTAGTTGACCTCGAGCTGGTCGCGGATCTCGTCGAGGCTCAGCTGCTCTGCCGTCGCGACGGCGCCGCGCCCCGCGTTGTTGACGAGGACGTCGAGACGGCCGTGGTCGGCGAGCACGCCTTCGACGCAGGCGTGCGCGGCATCGTGGTCGGTGACGTCGAGGGCACGCACGTCGACCTCGACGCCTGCTTGTGCGGCCGCCTCCGTCAGGGCGGTGGCGCGCGACGTGTCGCGCATCGTCGCGACGACGACGAGGCCGCGACGTGCGAGCTCGCCCGCGGTGTGCAGGCCCATGCCCGAGGAGGTTCCGGTGACGAGGGCGACCGGCCGCCCGTGGGGGTTCATGCCGGCGACGCTACGCCCGGACC
>NZ_JBFULD010000480.1:0-2201 GCF_056400505.1 Terrabacter sp. P5_B1 | reverse complement strand
GCGCAAGGGCATCTGGGTCACGGTGCTGCTCGCCGTGCTGTCGACCCTCGGCCGGGTGCTGGTGCCCTTCGTCGTCCAGCGCATCACCGACGACGGCATCCTCGCTGCCGGCGGCCCCGACATGGCGGTCGTGGCGCGCTACATCGGGATCGCGCTCGTCGGTGTCGTCGTGACGGCCTTCTCTGCCTACTTCGTCAACATCCGCCTCTTCCGGTCGTCCGAGAACGGTCTGGCGACGTTGCGGCTCAAGGCGTTCCGTCACATCCACGACCTCGCGATGCTGACTCAGAACAGCGAACGGCGCGGGTCGCTCGTCTCCCGCGTGACGTCCGACGTCGACACGATCTCGATGTTCGTGCAGTTCGGCGGGCTCATGCTGCTGATCAACATCGCGCAGATCACGCTCGCGACGGTGCTCATGGTCGTCTACAGCCCGCTGCTCGGCCTGGTCGTGTGGCTCTGCTTCGTGCCGCTGTTCGTCATCATCCGCAAGTTCCAGGGCGTCGTCGGCCGGGCCTACACGCGGGTGCGCGAGCGCGTCGGCGACATGCTCGGCGCGATCTCCGAGGCCGTCGTCGGTGCCCAGGCGATCCGCGCCTACGGCGTCGAGGACCGCACGGCCGAGCGCATCGACGCCGCCGTCGAGTCGCACCGCAAGGCCGCCATCGGCGCCCAGGCCCGCTCGGTGGTCGCGTTCACGTCGGGCCAGCTCGTCTCCGGCTTGACCACCGCGGTCGTCCTCGTCGTGGGCACGATCCTCGCCGCGCGGGGGAGCCTCACCCTCGGCGAGCTGCTCGCCTTCCTCTTCCTCGTCAACCTCTTCACGCAGCCCGTGCAGCAGGCCACCGAGATCCTCAACGAGATGCAGAACGCCGTCGCGGGCTGGCGCCGCGTCATCGGCATCATCGACACCCCGGCCGACGTCTCCGACCCCGGCGAGTCCGGCGTGACGCTGCCGCGTGGGCCGATCACCGTGCAGTTCAACGAGGTCGGATTCGCCTATCCCGGCGGCGAGCCCGTGCTCCACGACATCGACCTCACCATCGCGCCGCGCAGTCGGGTGGCCATCGTCGGCGAAACCGGATCGGGCAAGTCGACGCTGGCCAAGCTGCTGACCCGGCTCATGGACTCGAGCAGCGGGCAGGTGCTCCTCGACGGGGTCGACCTGCGCACGATCCGCTTCTCCTCGCTCCGTTCCCGCGTCGTGCTCGTGCCGCAGGAGGGCTTCCTCTTCGACGGCACGCTGCTCGACAACATCCGCTTCGGACGCCCCGAGGCGAGTGAGGAGGACGTCCGGCTCACGCTCACGGAGCTCGGACTGGACCCCTGGGTGTCCACGCTGCCCCTGGGGCTGGCGACGGATGTCGGGCAGCGCGGGGAGTCCCTGTCGGCGGGGGAGCGCCAGCTCGTGGCGCTCGCCCGGGCCTACCTCGCCGACCCCGACCTGCTCGTCCTCGACGAGGCCACGTCCGCGGTCGACCCGAGCACCGAGGTGCGCATCCAGCGAGCCCTCGACTCGCTGACCCGCGGCCGCACGTCGATCGCCATCGCGCACCGGCTCTCGACCGCCCAGGCCGCCGACGAGGTCATCGTCGTCGATGCGGRGCGCATCGTCGAGCGCGGTCCCCACACCGAGCTCGTCCGCCTCGGGGGCGTCTACTCGAAGCTGCACGAGTCGTGGGTGGCCCAGCAGCAGGCGGTCTGAGCAGTCACGGCAGAATGTCCGGGTGACCGACGCCCTTGACCCGATGCCCGACCCGACCGTCCTCGACCCCCAGATCGCCGAGCTGCTCAAGCGCGACGAGCACGGACTCGTCGCAGCCGTCGTGCAGCAGCACGACACGGGCGACGTCCTCATGGTGGGCTGGATGGACGACGAGGCCCTGCGCCGCACGCTCGGGGAGGGCCGTGTGACCTTCTGGTCGCGCAGCCGTCAGGAGTACTGGCGCAAGGGCGACACGAGCGGCCACGTGCAGTGGGTCAAGGGGGTGCGCCTCGACTGCGACGGGGACGCGCTGCTCCTCTCGGTCGACCAGGTCGGCGCGGCCTGCCACACCGGCGACCGCACCTGCTTCGACGCGCGAGTCCTCCCCGCCACCGTCGGGGAGCCCGCCCCCGAGGCCCCCACCCCCTCCTGACCGTCGAAAGGCCACGTACGGCCGCCTCCTGACCGTCGAGAGGCCACGTGTGGCCGCCTCCTG
>NZ_JBFULD010000479.1:0-2219 GCF_056400505.1 Terrabacter sp. P5_B1 | reverse complement strand
GGCTGCCTCGACGGCATACGGCGCGATGGCCGACTGGCTCGAGCGGGAGCTGCTGCCGCACGCGCCCGAGGCAGACGCCTGCGGGCGAGAGCGCTACGCCCTCGAGTCGCGCTACTTCCTCGGCGCCACCGTCGACCTCGAGGAGACGTACCGCTGGGGCCAGCAGGAGGTCGCGAACCTCCACGCCCAGATGAGCGAGATCGCCGACGGCCTCGAGGCCGGCGCCAACGTCGCGCGGGGCGTCGAGATCCTCGACGCCGACGAGAAGTACCAGCTGCACGGCACCGACGAGCTCAAGGCCTGGATGCAGGAGCGCGCCGACGAGGTCATCGCCGACCTCAAGGACGTGCACTTCGACATCCCCGGGCCGGTGCAGCGCATCGAGTGCATGATCGCGCCGACGCAGACCGGCGGCATCTACTACACCGGCCCGTCCGACGACTTCAGCCGACCGGGCCGGATGTGGTGGTCGGTGCCGAAGGGCAACACCGAGTTCCGCACGTGGAACGAGCTGACGACCGTCTACCACGAAGGTGTCCCCGGCCATCACCTCCAGGTCGCGCAGACCGTCTACCGCTCCGAGCTGCTCAACCGGTGGCGGCGGCTCGAGGCCTGGACCTCGGGTCACGGCGAGGGGTGGGCGCTCTACGCCGAGCGGCTCATGGCCGAGCTCGGCTACATGGACGACCCGGGCAACCGCATGGGTTGGCTTGCAGGACAGTCTCTTCGGGCCGCTCGCGTCGTCATCGACATCGGCGTGCACTGCGGCTTCGACGCCCCGGACGAGGTCGGCGGCGGTGCGTGGGACTACGACAAGGCGTGGACCTACCTGACCCGCTACGGCTTCATGGACGAGAAGATCCTGCGCTTCGAGCTCAACCGCTACCTCGGGTGGCCGGGCCAGGCCCCGAGCTACAAGGTCGGCGAGCGGCTGTGGCTCCAGCTGCGTGACGAGGTCAAGCAGCGCGAGGGTGACGCGTTCGACCTCAAGTCCTTCCACCGTCGGGCGCTCGACATCGGGGGCGTCGGCCTGGACACCCTGCGCGCGGCGGTCCTCCAGGAGATCTGAGACCCGCCCACGGCTGCTGACGGCGCCTCTCCCCGGAGTGGCGCCGTCGGCGTCCTCGGAGTGGCGCCGTCGGCGTCCTCGGAGTGGCGCCGTTGGCGCCCGAAGCCTCCGGCTCGGCGCCTAGCATGTCGTCATGCAGACGCGCTCCCTCCCCGACGTGCCGACCGTCCAGCTCGTCCTTGCCTCCGCCTCCCCCGCCCGACGCTCGACCCTCCGCGCGGCGGGGATCGAGCCCGTCGTCCTCGTGAGCGGCGTCGACGAGGACCTCACCGTGGCCGAGGCGACGGACCGCTACGGCCTGCTGGGGCCCGGCGACATCGCGCTGCTGCTCGCACGCGCCAAGGCGGAGGACGTCGCGTCCCGGCTCGACGAGCATGCCGTCGTGCTGGGCTGCGACTCGGTGCTCGAGCTCGACGGCGAGGTCCACGGCAAGCCGAGCAACGCGGAGGAGGCCGTGGTGCGGTGGCGTCGGATGCGGGGCCGCTCCGGGGTGCTGCACACCGGGCACTGGCTCATCGACGAGCGCAAGGGCGGCGGGGCGACCCTCGGCGCGACGGCGTCGACGACCGTCCACTTCGCCGAGATCTCCGACGAGGAGATCGCCGCCTACGTCGCCACGGGCGAGCCGCTCACGGTGGCCGGCGCCTTCACCATCGACGGGCTCGGCGGCGCGTTCATCACGGCCGTCGAAGGCGACCACCACAACGTCGTCGGCCTCTCCCTGCCGTTGCTCCGAGAGCTGCTCGCCGAGGCAGGCATCGAGTGGTTCGACGTCGTGGGGTACGTGCGGCGCCAGCCCGACTGCGCCTGACGAGCGGCTGACGGGCTCTCAGGGATAGAGGTCGTCGGTGAGGTTCTCGATGACGAGGTAGTGCTCGGTCCACCACCACATCTGGGCCGCGCCGACGACGACGATGAGGCCCAGCAGCCAGTAGCGGTAGCGCCCCCACCAGCGCAGCTTGAGGAACCACGCGATGACCAGGGTCATCGGGAAGGCGAGCAGGGCGTAGCGCACGCGACTCGGGGTCGTGCTCGTCACGAGAATGATGTACGCCGGGTAGGCGCCAGCCCAGCCCCAGATCTCCGGCCCCCACCGCCACGAGTTCTTCGAGAGCATGAACCAGGTGAACGCCGCGACACCGAGCACCCC
>NZ_JBFULD010000478.1:0-2224 GCF_056400505.1 Terrabacter sp. P5_B1 | reverse complement strand
GCCCACGCCGCCGCGATGCGGCCGGGCTCGCGGACGCGGATCTCGGTCAGGTCGGCGACCGCAACCTTCGGGCGGACGGTCGCGCTGACGGTCGGGCTCACGGGCGTGGTGGTCATCGTGCCTCCTCGGCGACGGGGGCGAGCGGGGCAGCGGGCCGGTCAAGGATGGCCAGGCGCTCCTCGACCTCGGCGGAGGTCGGCATCGCCGTGGAGCACTCGAGCTTGCTGGCGACGATCGCACCTGCGACGTTGGCGAACTCGAGGACGCGCCGCAGGTCCCAGCCCGCGAGCAGGCCGTGGCACAGCGCGCCACCGAACGCGTCSCCGGCGCCGAGSCCGTTGACGACGTCGACAGGGAAGGGCGGCACCTCGACGCGCTCGTCGCTGGTCGCGGCGAGCACCCCCTTGGAGCCCTGCKTGACGACGGCGAGCTCGACGCCGCGCTCGAGCAGCGCGTCGGCCGCCCGCTGGGGGTCGCTCTCACCGACGGCCACCTCGCACTCCTCACGGTTGCCGACGGCCACGGTGACGTGCCCCAGCGCGCGGCCGGCCTGCTCGCTCGCCTCGGCCGGGTCGGTCCAGAACATCGGGCGGTAGTCGAGGTCGAGCACCGTGTGGGTGCGCCGGGCCCGGGCCTCCCAGGCGCGGAAGTGCGCGCTCCGGCTCGGCTCCTGCGAGAGCCCGGTGACGGTGGACCAGTAGACGCCCGCCTCGCGGATCGCGTCGAGCGGCAGCTCGTCGGCCTCGATCATGAGGTCGGGCGCGATCGGGTAGCGATAGAAGTAGAGCGGGAAGTCGTCCGGCGGGAAGACCTCGCAGAAGGTGACGGGCGTCGGCGGGCCCGCGACGGCCGAGACGAAGGCGTCGTCGACCCCGAAGCCCTGGAGGGCCTCGTGGATGTAGCGGCCGAAGGCGTCCTGCCCCGTACGGGTGATGAGGGCGGCCCGGTGCCCGTGGCGGGCCGCGGCGACGCTGACGTTGGTCGCGCTGCCGCCGAGGAACTTCTCGAAGGTGCGCACCTTCTCGAGCCCGACGCCGTGCTGGAGCGGGTAGATGTCGACGCCGGTGCGTCCGATCGCGACGACGTCGTACGTGTCGTATGCCGTGTCGCCGGGTGTCGTGGACGGGGTGCTCATCGTGGTCACGTCCTTCACAGGCCGGGGATCTCCGTCAGGGCGACCGGGCGGTTCTCGCGGCGCGACAGCTCGCAGGCCTCGGCCACGCGGAACGCCTGGAGGGCGTCGTGGACCGTGCACGGTGAGGCGAGCGCGCCGCGGGCCACGGCGGCGAAGGCCGTCAGCTCGGCGCGGTAGGCCGGCAGGAAGCGCTCCATGAACGACCAGTGTCGCGGGCCCGACGGGTAGGTCGCTCCCGGCTCGGCCGAGGTGACGGCGAGTGAGTCGTCGTAGCCGACGCCGATCGTGTCCTCGCTGCCGAGGACCTCCATGCGCACGTCGTGGCCGGCGCCGTTGTAGCGGGTGGCCGACAGCGACACGAGCGTGCCGTCGTCGAGCGTCAGGACGGCCGCGGCGGTGTCGACGTCGCCGGCCTCGGCGAAGAACGCCGCGCCCTTGTTGGCGCCGGTGGCGTAGACGGAGGCGACCTCGCGTCCCGTGACGAAACGGATGATGTCGAAGTCGTGGATCGAGCAGTCGCGGAAGAGCCCGCCGCTCGTCGGGATGTAGGCGGCATGGGGCGGCGCCTGGTCGTGCGTCTGGGCCCGGATGCTGTGCAGGAAGCCGAGCTCCCCTGCGGCGACGGCCTGCTGGGCGCGCTGGTAGCCACGGTCGAAGCGGCGCTGGAAGCCGACGTGGACGGGCGTGGCGGTCCGCGACACGAGCTCTGCCAGGTCGAGCGTCTCCTCGAGCGTCGCGGCGACCGGCTTCTCGCAGAAGGTCGGCACGCCGGCCTCGAGACCGAGGCGGATCAGGGGCGCGTGACCCGGCGTCGCTGTCGCGATGACGAAGCCGTCGACGCCCGAGGCGAGCAGCTCGGCCGGCGACGCGGCATACCCGACCTCGAGCTTTTCGGCGACGGTCCGAGCGGCGTCGGCGTCCAGGTCGGCCACGACGACCTCGTCGACGTCGGATAGGTCGCGGAGGGTTTCGGCGTGGAATGCCCCGATGMGGCCGACTCCGGCCAGTCCGATGCGCATGTGCACTCTCCCTTGGTGATCGCGGTGGGCGGCGATCCGGTGGGGTGGTCGTCGCGGGGTCCGTTCGACG
>NZ_JBFULD010000477.1:0-2228 GCF_056400505.1 Terrabacter sp. P5_B1 | reverse complement strand
CGACTACCCGCCGCCCTCCCCGAGCGCAGGAGGGTCCGGCGGGGGGATGCGTGGCCGTTCGTGGCAGCGAGCGGCGCTCGCTGCCGTCGCCGTGATGGCCGTCGTCGCAGCCGTCGTCCTCGCCGTCTGGCGCATCGGCAGCCCGACTCCCGCCGCCCAGCCGCGCGGACCCGTGACCTCGTCCGGCCCCGTGACCCCGAGCCCGTCGAGCATGACGCCCTCGCCGAGCAGCCTTGCGGGACAGGGCTATCCGGCCGCGCTCGCCGACTTCTACACCCAGAAGCTCGACTGGTCGTCGTGCGCCGACAACGCCAAGCACCGGTGCGCCACCATGGTGGTGCCGGTCGACTACGCCAAGCCGAAGGGCGACCGCTTCACCCTCGCGCTGCGCAAGGCGCCGGCCACCGATCCCAGCAAGCGCATCGGCTCCCTCGTCATCAACCCCGGCGGTCCCGGAGGCTCCGGTGTGGAGTACGCCCAGTACGCGTCGTTCGTCTTCTCGCCCGCGGTGCGGGCGGCATACGACGTCGTCGGGTTCGACCCCCGAGGCATCGGCGCGTCGAGCCTGGTGCGGTGCCTGAGCAACTCCGACATGGACCTGCTCTTCAGCGCGGACCCGACGCCCGACTCGCCGGCCGAGCGCTCGACGCTGCTGGCGGACGTCGACGGCGTGACCAAGCGGTGCGCTGCGCGTGGCGGGGCTCGGGCGATGCACATGAGCACCACCGAGGTCGCGCGCGACATGGATGTCATGCGGGTGCTCCTCGGCGACCCCAGGCTGAACTTCTTCGGTGGCTCCTACGGCACGTTCCTCGGAGCCATCTACGCGGACACGTTCCCGCAGAAGGTCGGCCGGATGGTGCTCGACTCTGCCATGTCGCCGAACCAGACCGACCAGCAGGAGATGACCTACGACATCCAGGGCTTCGAGTCCTCGATCGACGCCTTCATCGGCTGGTGCGTCGCGCGGAGCGACTGCGCCCTGGGCAGTGACAGGAGCAGCGCGCGGCAGAAGATCGTCGACCTGCTCGACCAGGTCGAGAGGCACGGCCTGACGACGAGCAAGCCCGGCCTCACGACGATCGGGGAGGGCTGGGTCGGCTTCTCGATCTTCATGTGCCTCTACTCCGACACGTCGTGGCCGACCCTCAACAAGGGCCTGGCCCAGGCGTTCACCGGCAAGGGCGACATCCTCCTCGCCAAGGGCATGTCGGTCGTCGAGCGGAACATCATCGGCGACTACGCACCGAGCAGCTACCTGCAGGCGATGATCCCCGTGCGGTGCGCGGA
Organism: Terrabacter sp. P5_B1; assembly: GCF_056400505.1. Classification (NCBI taxonomy): domain Bacteria; kingdom Bacillati; phylum Actinomycetota; class Actinomycetes; order Micrococcales; family Intrasporangiaceae; genus Terrabacter; species Terrabacter sp. P5_B1. The sequence goes on along the minus strand of NZ_JBFULD010000477.1, from coordinate 938 downwards.
CTGGCCCCGATACACGTCCGACCCCGCTCTCGAGGCGGAGCAGAAGTCGGCCAAGGCCGCCCACCCGCTGTGGGCCCGGATGACCGGCGAGCTCTACGACAACTGCCGCACCTGGCCGGACGCCGGACGCACCCCCAAGGGCAGGACCCTGGCGCAGGGCGCCGGCCCGATCCTCGTCATCGGCAACGAACGCGACCCGGCGACGCCCATCGGCGGCACCAAGCAGCTGGCCCAGGACCTCGCATCGGGCATTCTTCTTACTTCCGACCATGACGGACACGGGACCTACTACGCTGGCAACTCGTGCGTGGACTCCGCCGTGGACGGCTACCTGCTCAGGGGAACGGCGCCAGCCGACGACATGACCTGCTGAGCCGACTGCTCGCCCCTCTCGTCTCCCTCGCGATCCTCGCGACCCTCTTCCTGCTCGCCACCGGGCCCTCTCACGCGCCCGGTGCCGCCTCGTCCGGCGGCACGAGCAGTCCTCCCGCGGCATCCGCCGCCCCGTCCGGAGGCTCCCACCGCGACCGGCCGGGCGCCACGCCGATCAGCTTCACCGGCCCGGTGGACCCCGAACCGACCGCGCTCCGCGCCTACTACGGCAAGCGAGTTGCGTGGGCGACGTGCAGCGACGACGCGGCCTTCGACTGTGGGACCGTCGAGGTTCCGGTCGACTACGGGCAGCCCAGTGGCGCGAGGACGACGATCGCGCTGCGACGGCTGCCGGCCTCCGGGCCGAGACCCCGCATCGGGTCGCTGTTCATCAACCCCGGAGGTCCGGGCGGCTCGGGCATCGACTTCGCCAGGGACGCGCCGTCCTTCTTCGACGACGCCGTGCGCGCACGCTACGACATCGTCGGCTTCGACCCGCGGGGGATGGGGGAGTCCGATCCCGTCCGTTGCTTCACCGGCGCCGACCTCGACGCGATGTATGCCGC
>NZ_JBFULD010000476.1:0-2230 GCF_056400505.1 Terrabacter sp. P5_B1 | reverse complement strand
GCGATCTCGACGGCCTCGCCCCACGACGCGCGGACTAGCCCGCCCTTGCCGCGGGCGCTCTGGTAGCGGCGGCGCTTGTCGAGGTCGGTCGTGATCTCGTGCCAGGCCGCGACCGGGTCGCCGAGGCGCGCCTTCGCCTCGCGGTACATCTCGAGCAGGACGCCGCGGACGTAGGGATAGCGCACCCGTGTGGGGGAGTAGGTGTACCAGGAGAAGGCGGCACCGCGGGGGCAGCCGCGAGGCTCGTACTCCGGCCGGTCAGGCCCGACCGAGGGGTAGTCGGTCTGCTGCGTCTCCCAGGTGATGATCCCGTCCTTGACGTAGACCTTCCAGGAGCAGGATCCGGTGCAGTTGACGCCGTGGGTCGAGCGGACGACCTTGTCATGGCTCCACCGGTCGCGGTAGAAGACGTCGCCCGCGCGACCACCTTCGCGGAACACAGCTCGACCGTCGTCGGACTCCTCCCACCGGGTGAAGAACCGTCCGGTCCTGAGCAGCGCCGCGGAGGCCGGGCCGTCGACCGTCCCGGACGGCCGTGCACCGCCGGAACGGGAGGGGCCGCTCACCGGCGTTCCCAGGGTCGGCACGTGGTGTCAGGTAGGGAGCGCACGGATCCTCCAAATCGGCGACGGCATTCGTCCAAACGGTCGGTTGCAGCGCAGTCGAGGCTCGGCGCAGAGGTGCCGCGCGGTCCACGAACTTGGCCCAACGCTACTGGTGTGAGGTGGTTTCGGCCCGGCAAACGAGTTCTCAGCCGGAGGTTTTCGGACCTCGACGGTCGGCGCGCAGGGAGGCCCGTATCCTTCAAATCAACGAAATGGAGCATGTGTGCACAACATCGAGAGCGACGTCCTGACGTCGCCCACCCGACGAGCGGTGATGGAGCTGCTGCTGGAGGCCGGGAACGCCACGCCCGGCACCTCGCGCGACGATGCGGCGGGGCGGGGTCTCAGTGCGGGCGAGACGGCAGCTGCGCTCGGCCTGCACGTGACGACGGCACGCTTCCACCTCGAACGGATGGTCCGCGCCGGGACCGTCGTGACAGCCCAGCGGCGAGGATCCGTCGGCCGGCCACGCAAGATCTACGTCGCCGCTGCGGTGGAACGGCCCGGGCTGGCCAGCCCGGAGGCGCTGCAGGCCTTCACGGAGCTGCTGACCAGGGCGTGGGCCGACAGCGCCGACGGTTCCCCCGGGGACCCGGAGCGCGCGGGGGAGCAGTGGGTCGAGACCCGCGTCGACGGCTCCGCCCCACCTCCGGCCGCCAGTCCCGGAGCCTGGCTCGGCAAGGTCGGCATGGCCGTCGACCTGCTCGACGAATGGGGCTACCACCCGGAGCTGCGCACCTCGGCTCGTGGCAGGACCGTCGAGCTGACGCTCCAGGGATGTCCGTTCCTCTCGATGGCCCGGGCACATCCGGACGTCGTCTGCGGTGTCCACCGGGGGCTCCTCCGGGGCACCATGGCCGCGGTGGGGGAGAACGACACTGATGTCGACCTCCAACCCTTCGTCACGGAGCGCTCCTGCGTCGCCCGGCTCACGACGTCGACTGACTGGGTCAGGCACTCGAGGCCCTGACCGGACGGCCCGTCGCGCCGTCAGAACCGGCGGCTGCTCAGCACCGACGAGCGGTCGATCTTGAGGACGCCCCCGTCGTCGACGAGCGAGTACGACGTCTTCTCCTCGTAGCGGCGGCCGTCGGTGAACGCGTAGCGCAGGGTCGCGACGACCGAGCCCGGGGCGGATCCCGTGGCCTGCAGCACTTCGACCGTCTTGACCGACGTCCAGAAGCGGTCGTAGGTGGCGCGGTTGCCGGAGGTCGTGGCCCGGTAGCGGTCCGTGAGGCGTGCCCACCCGGCGTCCGTGTTGCCCGGCAGCAGCGCGTAGTAGTCACGCACCGCACCCGCGAGGTCGGTGGCCGAGGTCCCGGCGGGTGCCCTCGTCGGCGTGCCAGTCTGGGTCGGCGTGCCGGTCGGGGTCGGCGGGGTCGTGGCGGGGCTCGGTGGCCTGCTGGTCGAGGGGGAGGGGCTGTCGGCCCTCGATGTCGTCGGGGCCGGCGTGCTCGTTCGCGGTGGCGCGTTCGACGACGTCTGCGCCACGACGGGGGGAGCGGACGGACCGCTCCCGGTGTCACTGCCCGACAGCGCCCAGACGAGGAGGCCGATACCGACGAGCGCAACGGTACCGACCAGCAGGACGATCCTCCGCCGTCTCCCCGGGGCCTCCTCGGGGG
>NZ_JBFULD010000475.1:0-2254 GCF_056400505.1 Terrabacter sp. P5_B1 | reverse complement strand
CCTCGGTGTCGGGACGGATGTCGATCCGCCACCCGGTCAGCTTGGCGGCGAGGCGGGCGTTCTGCCCCTCCTTGCCGATCGCGAGGCTCAGCTGGTAGTCGGGCACGACGACGCGGGCCGTTCGGGCCGCCGCGTCGACGATCTCGACCGACTGCACCCTGGCCGGCGACAGCGCGGCCGCGACGAACGTGGCCGGGTCGTCGGCGTAGTCGACGATGTCGATCTTCTCTCCGCGCAGCTCGGTCATGACCGCCCGTACGCGAGCGCCCATCGGGCCGATGCACGCGCCCTTGGCATTGACCCCGGCGACCTTGCTGTGCACCGCGATCTTGGTGCGGTGGCCGGCCTCTCGGGCGAGGGCCGCGATCTCGACCGTGCCGTCGGCGATCTCGGGCACCTCGAACTTGAAGAGCGTGCGCACCAGGTTGGGGTGGGTGCGGCTGAGGCCCACCTGGGGGCCCTTCGGCCCGCGCTTGACGCTGACGACGAAGCAGCGCAGCCGCTCGCCGTGGACGTAGCGCTCGCCCGGCACCTGCTCGGCGAGGGGCAGGATGCCCTCGACCGTGCCGAAGTCGACGAGGACGTTCCGGGGGTCCTGGCTCTGCTGGATGATGCCCGAGATGACATCCCCCTCGCGACCCTTGAAGTCGCCGAGGATCGCCTCGTCCTCGAGGTCGCGCAGCCGCTGGACGATGACCTGGCGCGCCGTCGAGGCGGCGATCCGGCCGAAGCCCACGGGGGTGTCGTCGAACTCGGGGCCCGGCTCGCCGCGCTGGGGGCGCTCGCCCTCCTCGGTCACGGGGAGCAGCTCGCCCTCCTCACGGGCCCACACGATGACGTGACCGGTCTTGCGGTCGAGCTCGACGCGCGCGATGCGCTGGCTGCCGTCGGTGCGGTGGTATGCCACGAGCAGCGCCTGCTCGATGGCCGGGATGAGCACGTCGAGGCTGATGTCGCGTTCTCGTTCGAGGGCGCGCAGGGCTGCGAGGTCGATGTCCATCAGTGGTCCCCTTCCAGGGCGGACGTCTCGTCCGGGTCGTCGAGGTCGGCAAGGCTGTCGTCGGGGAGGTCGTCCGGGACGTCGTCCGGGAAGTCGGCGCCGGCCGCAACGGCGGCACCGGCGGCTTCGGGCCGGGTGAACTCGACCTGCACGGTGCCGCGCTGCACGGTGTCGAGGTCGAGGGTCACGGTTCGTGCGGCGGTCTTCTTCGTGGCCGGGACCTCGAGGGTGAGGGCGTCGGAACCCACCTCGGTGAGCCGTCCGGTGTCGGTGCCGCCCTGGTGGACGACCTCGACGAGGCGACCCACCTGGCGGCGGAGCTGGTCGCGGGAGGCGAGCGGTCGACCCACCCCCGGCGAGGAGACCTCGAGGACGTAGGGCGCCGCGCCCATGACGTCACTGGCATCGAGCTCGTCGCTCACGGCCCGGGTCGCGTCCGCGACCGCGTCGAGCGACAGCGGCGGGACGGCGCTCGACGTGTCGGYGACGTCGAGGCTGCTGATGTCGGAGTCGACGAGCACGCGCACCAGGCGCCGCTTGCCCGCGGGAGAGACGGAGACGTCCTCGACGACGAGCCCGAGGGGCGTGAGCACCGGCTCGAGCGTCGCTCTGATCTCCTGGGCCGTGCTCATCAGTCGACGCCTCCTGCTCTTCTCGAATGTCCGGAGCCGACACCCGAGGGGGACGAGCAACCGCGTGCCCACCACTCTATCGGCGCCGGCGGGTGGTCGCCGACCGCTGACTGCGTGCGAAGATCTCGGCATGGACGGCGACACCCGTGGGCTCGGGTCACGGGTGAGGGACGGTATGGGCCGTCCGCCGCGTCGTCTCTTCGCGCTCGGGCTGGGCGCCGCCGCCGTCGCCGTGCTCGTCGACCATGGCGTGCGCATCGACGTCCCGCCAGCTCCGCCGCCCGTGCCGACGCGACGGCCAGCCCCCGACGAGGCCCTGCTCCTCCGGGCCGTGGCCGCCATCGACCGCGTGGTCGAGGCGGAGACCGCGGTCCTCGCCGGCGGCGAGGAGGGCGCCCTCGTCCAGCGACTTCGCACGGTCAGCCAGGACCAACTGCGCGTGCTCCGCGGCCGGCTGACGAATGCCGGCGTCCCGACCACCGTCATCGACGCCGCGGTGGCGACGGGGCCGGCGCCGTCGACCCACGCGTCGACGGGGACGCCCGCACCGACGGGTTCCGCGGCCACCTCGTCGCCGGACGTGCCCGTGCGCACGCTGCTGGCACTCGCCGCCGTGCTCGAC
>NZ_JBFULD010000474.1:0-2261 GCF_056400505.1 Terrabacter sp. P5_B1 | reverse complement strand
GCCTGTGGGTCGACGCAGGCGGGGCGGTCGTGGCCGTCGAGCACGGGCGCGGCCTGCGCCGGGGCGCCGAGCGACGCCGCGGCCAGTGCGAGGGGTGCCGCGAGCATCAGGGAGCGAAGCTTCATGGGGTGGCCTTTCTCGTCCGACACGACGCCCGGTCAGGCAKCGACCCCAGCGACTGTAGGCACACGACGGTAACGGCGGAGCCGGGACGGGTAAAGAACCGTTCAGGAAGTGCCGAGCGAAGGCCTCGGACGAGCCGGTCAGGACTGCCCGTCGCCGCCGGACTTGCCTCCGTCGCCGCCGTCCTGCGGGTCGCGCAGGCCGTCGTAGATCTCCTTGCAGACCGGGCACACGGGGAACTTCTGCGGGTCGCGGCCCGGGACCCAGATCTTGCCGCAGAGCGCCACGACGGGCTCGCCGGACAGGGCGCTCTCGAGGATCTTCTCCTTGCGCACGTAGTGCGAGAAGCGCTCGTGGTCACCCGGCTCCTGGAGCTCCTCGCGGACCTCCTCGCGCTCGATCGTGGCCGTGCTCGTGCCCCGCAGCGGCTCGGGCTCGAACGGGTCGGGAGGCATCGTGCTCATGCCGGCAGTCTACGGCTGGGGTCGAGCGGCCGGAACGACGTCGGCTTCCCGGTCCCTGAAGTCGTTTCGCCGGCTCGTTCCGGCCGGTCGAACCGTGGGCGGCGCGGCGAGCAGGCGTCGGCCTGCAGGGTAGGACCCCCACGACGTCGGGAGCGCGCCGGCTCGACCACTGAGGAGCACGGCCTCGACTCCTCCCGCGGGAGCGGTCGGGTGGGGCTCGAGCCCGATGCGGCGCAGGGTCTGGCGGGCGACCGCGACCGGGGAGTCGTGGATCGTCACGTCGCGGCCCAGGGCGCCGACGATGCGGTCGACGACGAGCCCGTAGTGGGTGCAGCCGAGCACGAGGGAGCGCACTCCCGAGGGGGTCCGCGACACGGCATACGCGATGCACTCGTCGATGCTCGCGCGGTCCCCGGACTCGATGGCCTCGGCGAGGCCGAGCGCCGCCACGGGATACGTCTCGACATCGGCGGCGAAGGCGTCGACGAGGCCACGGAGGTAGTCGCTCGACGTCGTCGCCGCGGTCGACCAGATGGCGACCGGCCCACCTGCTGCGGCCGCCGGGCGGATGGCCGGGACGGTGCCGATGACGGGCACGTCCGGCTCCAGCTCGGCACGTAGGACGCCGAGCCCGTGGACCGAGGCGGTGTTGCACGCGACGACGATGGCGGCAGGTTCGTACGGGAGGGTGGCGCGCGCCGAGGCGAGGATGAGCCGCTGCACCTCGTCCGGGGTGCGCGGCCCGTAGGGCATGTTGTCCGGGTCGAGCGAGAGGACGAGACCGAGGTCGGGGCGCAGCGTGTGGAGGGCGTCGGCATACCCCAGGAGCCCGAGTCCGCTGTCGACGAAGGCAATTCGCCTCGTCGACCTCGGCATCTCGGGAGACTCCGTCGTCGCAGGCCGCACGAGCTCTGGCACGCCCACGTCAGTTCATCGACGGGTCGTCGGGGAAGTTCGCGACGTACGCGAGGCTGTCGCGCTGGCGCCGGAGCACCTCACGCCACAGGGCCTCGGGGTCGGGCGTGAAGGCGTCACGCACCTCGGCGTCGACGACGTACCAGTCGCCCCCCAGCACCTCGTTCTCGAGCTGGCCCGCCTCCCAACCGGAGTAGCCGGCGAAGATCCGCAGACCCGCGAGCTCCGCGGCGACCACCGGGGTCGGCACGTCGAGGTCGACGAGCCCGATAGAGCCGAAGAGCCGCTTGACCCCGAGCGGCTCCGGCTTGTCGCCCGGCACCGTGACGAGGCCCAGCGCCGACGACGTCGACACCGGACCGCCCTGGAAGAGCACGTGCGGAGCCGTGACGACACGCTGCCACCCGGGCAGCACCGAGTCCACCTCGGCGGACAGCGGCTTGTTGAGAACGACGCCCTGAGCGCCGTCGTCGTCGTGGTGGAGCATGAGGATGACGGATCGATGGAACACGTCGCCCCCGACGGACGGCGTCGCCACGAGGAGGCGGCCGGTGTGGAACGTCGAGCTCACGGGCCCAGCCTTCCACACCGGCGACCGCTCAGAAGCGAGCGCCGCGGCGGCCGCCGCGCTCGTCGTCGCCCCAGCGGGAGACGAGGCCGTCCCCACGGTCAGTGCGGTCACCACGTCGGTCGTCCCGGCGGTCGTCGCGACCGTGGTGCGGGCGCGAGCCGCCACGCTGGCCCTGGCGCGGGCCGCGT
>NZ_JBFULD010000473.1:0-2267 GCF_056400505.1 Terrabacter sp. P5_B1 | reverse complement strand
TGCCAGCTCCCTCCTCGAGGGAGGTCGACCCCCGCGACGGCGGCCAGCCTCGAAGAGCCCACAGTCCGTAGTCATCTTTCGACTGTCCCGAAGGGAAGGTCACCACCGTGTCGGTTGCCATCAAGCCGCTCGAAGACCGCATTGTCGTCAAGTCCCTCGAGGCCGAGCAGACCACTGCCTCGGGCCTCGTCATCCCGGACACGGCCAAGGAGAAGCCGCAGGAGGGCGAGGTCCTCGCTGTCGGCCCCGGCCGCTTCAACGACAACGGCACCGAGCGCGTCCCGCTCGACGTCAAGGTCGGCGACAAGGTCATCTACAGCAAGTACGGCGGTACCGAGGTCAAGTACGGCGGCGAGGAGTACCTCATCCTCTCCGCGCGCGACGTCCTCGCCATCGTCGGCTGACTCAGCCGTATGCCGTGAACGCACCCCGGTGAGCCCCGCTGGGGTCTCGCCGGGGTGCGTCCCGTTTCACCTCAAGCACAGCAACCGCAAAGCAACCGAGCCAAAGGAACACCATGGCCAAGCAGCTGGAGTTTGACGACTCCGCCCGCAAGTCGCTCGAGCGCGGCGTCAACGCGCTCGCCAACGCCGTCAAGGTGACGCTCGGCCCCAAGGGCCGCAACGTCGTCATCGACAAGAAGTGGGGCGCCCCCACGATCACGAACGACGGCGTGACCATCGCCCGCGAGATCGAGCTCGAGGACCCCTACGAGAACCTCGGCGCCCAGCTCGCCAAGGAGGTCGCGACCAAGACCAACGACGTCGCCGGTGACGGCACGACGACCGCGACCGTCCTCGCCCAGGCCATGGTCAAGGAGGGCCTGCGCAACGTCGCCGCCGGTGCTGCTCCTGCTGCGCTCAAGCGCGGCATGGACAAGGCCGTCACTGCGGTCAACGACCGCCTGCTCGAGAACGCCCGCGAGGTCGACGGCAAGGACGAGGTCGCCTCCGTAGCCACGCTCTCCGCTCAGGACTCCACCCTCGGTGGGCTCATCGGCGAGGCGTTCGACAAGGTCGGCAAGGACGGCGTCATCACCGTCGAGGAGTCCTCGACGACGGCGACCGAGCTCGAGTTCACCGAGGGCATGCAGTTCGACAAGGGCTACCTCTCGGCCTACTTCGTCACGGACACCGAGCGCATGGAGACCGTCCTCGAGGACGCCTACGTGCTCATCAACCAGGGCAAGATCTCCTCGGTCGCCGAGATCCTCCCCGTCCTCGAGAAGGTCGTGCAGTCGGGCAAGCCGCTGCTCATCATCGCCGAGGACGTCGACGGCGAGGCCCTCTCGACCCTCGTGGTCAACAAGATCCGTGGCACGTTCAACGTCGCGGCCGTCAAGGCCCCCGGCTTCGGCGACCGACGCAAGGCCATGCTCCAGGACATCGCCATCCTCACCGGTGGCCAGGTCATCGCGCCCGAGGTCGGGCTCAGCCTCGACCAGGCCGACCTGACCGTCCTCGGCCAGGCCCGCCGCGTCGTCCTCACCAAGGACAACACGACGATCATCGACGGCAACGGCGAGGCGGGCGAGGTCGCCGGCCGCGTCCACCAGATCAAGGCCGAGATCGAGCGCACCGACTCCGACTGGGACAAGGAGAAGCTCCAGGAGCGCCTCGCGAAGCTCGCCGGTGGCGTCTGCGTCATCAAGGTCGGCGCGCACACCGAGGTCGAGCTCAAGGAGAAGAAGCACCGCATCGAGGACGCCATCTCCGCGACGCGCGCCGCGATCGAGGAGGGCATCGTCGCCGGTGGCGGCACCGCCCTCATCCACGCCGCCTCCGCCATCGACGCCCTCGAGCTGACCGGTGACGAGGCCACGGGCGCGTCCATCGTGCGCAAGGCCGTCGCCGAGCCGCTGCGCTGGATCGCCGAGAACGCCGGCCTGCAGGGCTACGTCGTCACCTCCAAGGTGGCGGAGCTGCCCCTCGGCCAGGGCCTCAACGCGGCCACCGGCGAGTACGGCGACCTCATCGCGGCCGGCGTCATCGACCCGGTCAAGGTCACCCGCTCCGCGCTGCGCAACGCCGAGTCCATCGCGTCGATGATCCTCACGACCGACACGCTCGTCGTCGACAAGCCGGAGAACGAGGACGCGGCGGCCGGTGGCCACGGCCACGGTCACGGTCACTGACGAACGACGCCACACGGCATACGACAGGGACGCCTGAGGCGGACCACGTCAGCGCCTGGCACCACAGCAAGGGCCGCTCCCCGATGGGGAGCGGCCCTTGCTGCTGCTCGACCGCCGCGACCCCGTCGTGACT
>NZ_JBFULD010000472.1:0-2279 GCF_056400505.1 Terrabacter sp. P5_B1 | reverse complement strand
GGTCACGCCCCGGCCCGGCCGTCGTTGACGCAGCGTCGGATCCGCGCGGCTCTGCTCCTCGTCGCCGTCGCCTGGCTGCCCGTCTCCATCGTGCTGACGGTCACCGGTGTCCTCATGTGGATCTCGATCCCGTTTGCCGTGCTCACCATCGGAGCCGTGCTCGTGTGGCTCCGGGCCGAGGCCCAGGCCGACCGGGTGCGCGCTGGGGACGTCACGGACGAGTCCTACGGGCGGCGCGACATGGCCCACCGGGTGCCCACGCTCTCGAGCCAGGACACCCAGGTCATCCGCCGCGCCGCGGTCCCGGGTCAGTCGAAGGCCGTGGCGTCGTCCGCCGAGTCACCCGCTGTCGTCGCGCAGCGTGTCCAGCGTGGCGTGTTCGACGTCCAGGCGCCGATCCCGGGCGAGGAGCCGGTTGCCGTGGTCGAGCCCGCTCCGGCGGCAGAAGGCAGCTGGAGCCCCGTCCCGGTGCCGCGCCCGACCTACTCGCTGAAGGCCAAGGCCCAGCCGCGCTACACCGAGACCGGCATCCCGGCTGACGTGTTCGACACGCCTGAGTTCGCTGAAGAGGCAGAGGAGCTCGACGACCGAGCCCTCTTCGCCCGCCGCGCCGTCTCCCAGTAGGAACCCCGGCACCTAACCATCTCCGCCCGGCGGAGTTGGTGAGGTCGTCCGGCTGGTTCCGGGTACGGTAACTCCGCCCCGGCGGAGTTGGTGAGGTCGTCCGGCAGGTTCCGGGTGCGGTACCTCCGCCCCGGCGGAGTTGGTGAGGCCGTCGTCCGGCGGGCTCCCTGCGCAGGAGGCCCGCCGAGCGGCATACGGCTTCGGGTCAGGCGTGGGCTGGGGCGCTGCCCTCGTCGGCTGCCGCCTTCAGCTCACGGTCCAGCTCCTCCTGGGACTCGTCGCTGAAGAGGTGCTTGCCGACCGCGTTGAGGACCGCGGCGAAGGGGACCGCGACGAGGGCGCCGACGATGCCGGCGATGATCGACCCCGTCGCGATGGCGAGGATGACCGCGAGCGGGTGGACGCTGACGGCCTTGCCGAGCAGGAACGGCTGGAGCACGTGCGACTCGAGCTGCTGCACGCCGATGACGACGGCGAGCATGATGAGCGCGACCCCCGGGCCGTGTGCGACGAGCGCGAGCAGGACCGCCACCGCGCCGGAGAGCAGGGCGCCCACGATGGGGATGAAGGCCAGGATGAAGACCAGGATGCCGATCGCGAAGGCGAACGGCACCTTGAGGATCGCGGCGCCGACCGAGATCCCGACTGCGTCGACGAACGCCACGATCATCGTGGCGCGCACGAACGCCGACAGCTGCTGCCAGGCGATGACGCCGGAGGAGTCGACCCTGGGGCGCGTGGCCCGCGGGAAGAGCCGGACGATCCAGCCCCAGATGCGTGGCCCCTCGTAGAGGAAGAAGAAGAGGGAGAAGAGCGCGATGAACAGGCCTGCCACGAAGTGCGTCGCGGTGAGGCCCACCGAGGTCGCGGTGTCGCTGAGGTTGCCCGACTGGCTGACCTTGTCGCGGATCGTGTTGAAGTACTGGTCGAACTGGGCGTCGGTGATGTGGAACGACGAGCGCACCCCGTCGCGGATGCGCTCGAGGCCGGTGGCGACCTGGCCCGTCAGGTCGGAGAAACCGCTGCTGAACTGCGTGCCGACGAGCGTGAAGAGGGTGCCGATGACGATGATCGTGCCGAGCAGGGTGAGGCCCGCGGCGGCGCCGGGCTTCATCACCCGGTGCAGCGACGTGGCGACGGGGCGCAGCAGCGCCGTCAGCAGGATGGCGATCGCGACGGGGACGACGATCTCCGAGACCGTGCGCACGACGAGCGACAGCAGGTAGATCGCGGCGCCGATGAGCAGCAGGCGCCACGCCCAGTCGCTCGCGACCCGGATGCCCGGCGGCACGGCGGCAGCCTCGACGCCGGGCAGCTCGGTGGTGCCGGGGTCTTGGAGGTCGTGGGGGTCGTGGGGGACGGGCTTGGTCGCGGCGCGGGGCGGGCCGGGGGAGCCGGCGAGGTTGTCGGTCACGACCTCACCGTATGCCGCGTGGGCCTCCCGCGTGGGACACCCGCCGTGCGTGGTGGCCTCCCGGGGGATCACCGTGTCCCGATCGGGCAGCCCCCAACGCGCGAGACGGCGGATCGCACCCGCGACCACGGCCGTGCCAACACGAGCCGGATGGCCACGCTGGGCGTCGACTGCGTCGAGCTCACGCGGCTGGTCCGACCGACCTGACGAGGCTGGCTGCGTACGCTCGGGGGATGAGCAC
>NZ_JBFULD010000471.1:0-2295 GCF_056400505.1 Terrabacter sp. P5_B1 | reverse complement strand
GTCCACGGCGACGTAGGAGTTCCAGCGCACCGCTCCCCCCGAGTCCGCATCACCCTGCGGGGGCGTCGCGGGGCCGCCGAGGCCGCCGACGTCCAGCCCGTCGAGCTGGGCGACGAGGTAGCGGAACGGGACGCCCGGCGGCGTCGCTTCGCTGAACGTCCAGCCGAAGAGGCCACCGTAGAAGTCCTGGGCGGCCTCGAGATCATGCTGCTCGGTGTCGACCCACGAGGTCACACCCTCGGGGTAGGTCCTCTGCTCTGCCACGGCGTCCTCCTCGATGCCTGACTGCTTCTCCGTCCACCGTAGGCGGCACCGACGACAGGCCGCGGTCTACTGTCGGACGATGACGCTGGACGACGTCGACGCCCACCTCCGCGCGCTCGACGGTGTCCGCGCCCGGAGCGCCGGTGGGCGCCGCGCGTGGTACGTCGACGGGCTCCTCGTCGCACGCGAAGACGCCCCCGGGACGCTGCTCGTCCGCCTCGACGGACCGGACCGGGAGCGCCTCGTCTCAGCCGATCCGACGACGTTCGGGGTGCCGCCGCGTTGGGAGGCGCACGCCAAGGTGCAGGCCGACCTCACGGGCGACGCCGACGCGATCAGGGCCGCGCTGCACCTCGCGTGGGAGCGCCAGCGCACAGCACGCTCGGGTGCCTGACGCGGAACGCCAGCACACGGCATACGACCCTCATGGCCTCAGGGTCCGAGGACCCGCTCGAGGTAGGGGTTGCCGAAGCGCCGCTCAGGGTCGACGCGGTCGCGCACGGCCACGAAGTCGTCGAACCGCGGGTGGACGCCGCGGAGGTAGTCGGCGTCGCGGGTGTGGATCTTGCCCCAGTGCGGCCGCCCGCCGTGGTTGACCGCGATCGCCTCGAAGGCGTCGAAGTAGGCGCCACGCCGCTGCCGGTGGTACTTGTGGATCGCGACGTAGCAGCTCTCCCGCTCGTAGGCGGTCGAGAGCCACACGTCGTCGGCGGCGGCGACGCGGCACTCGACGGGGAAGGAGATGCGCTCGTCGTGGGTGTCGACCCACTCCCGCAGCTCGAGCAGCACGGCGGAGAGGCTCGCACGCGGGAAGGCCCACTCGGACTCCCTGAAGCGCACCTCGCGCGCGGCGACGAAGACCTTGTGAGAGCTGTCGGTGTACTGCCGCTCGCCCAGGGCGCGCGACGCGACGGCGTTGATGCTCCTCGTCGCTCGCGGCATCCGGGTCGCGAGGCGGTTCGTCAGCTCGAAGACCCGGTTGCTCAGCAGGTCGTCGTCGAGCTTCTCGCGCCACATCGGCAGCGGCCGCCTGGGCGTGCCCTCGGGCACGCGGTTGTTGCGCTTGGTCAGGACCCGGTCGGTGTGCGGGAACCAGTAGAACTCGAAGTGGTCGTTGGCCTCGGCGTCGGCGTCCGCGCCGTCGAGCACCTCGGTGAGGGATGCGGGGCGTTCGACCGCGTGGAGCAGGAAGGCCGGCACGACCCCGACGGTGATCTCGGTGACGATGCCGAGAGCCCCGAGCCCGAGCCGGGCAGCCTGGAACAGCTCGGGCTCGTGGGTGGGTGAGCACTCGACGACCGACCCGTCGGCCAGCACGAGGCGCAGGGCCCGGATCCCTGCCGAGAGTCCCGTCAGGCGCAGCCCGGTGCCGTGGGTGCCGGTGCCCGTGGCGCCGGCGAGGCTCTGCCGGTCGATGTCGCCGAGGTTGGGAAGCGCGCAGCCGAAGGCCGCCAGCTCCTCGTTGAGCACGTGCAACGGCGTGCCCGCGCGCACGGTGGCCTCGCCCCGCGTCGCGTCGATCGAGGTCACACCCGTCAGCGCGCCGAGCCGCAGCTGCACCCCGTCGGTGACGGCGACGCCGGTGAACGAGTGGCCGGCACCGATGGCCTTGACCCGGAGGCCGCGAGCCCCGGCACGGGTGACCTCCTCGACGACCTCGGCCTCACTGCGCGGCGTGGCCACACGGGCGAGCCTCGCGGACTCGGTGCCAGCCCAGTTGGTCCAGTCGACGCTGCGCACGATGCGGGGCGTGACGCCGCCCTCGCTGTCAGCCAAAACACTGCCCTTCCCCACGATAGGTCGCGGCCCGTCCGACGACCCGGTCTTCGCCGTGGCCGCTGTCGCCGCCGTCGCCTCCCTCGGCGCTGACCAGCGCGAACTCCGCGAAGCGCTCGGCCAGCTCCCCCGCCTTGGCGTGCCGGAACCATATCCGATCACCCAGTGAGAGCCGGTCGGCCCCGGACCCCACGAGAGGCGTCTGCACCTCGCCGACGCCCTCGCGCCGGACCAGTGCGAGGTCCTGCTCCTGTC
>NZ_JBFULD010000470.1:0-2305 GCF_056400505.1 Terrabacter sp. P5_B1 | reverse complement strand
GCTCAACGCGGGCCACGAGGCCAGCGTCAACGGCTTCGGCAACGGCCTCGCCTCGCTCCTGGCAGACCGCGCCCAGAGCGAGGCCGTGATGCCGGCGCTGGACGAGCCGGCCGCGGTCGAGCGCGTCGTGGAGGAGATGCTGCGGCACGACTCACCGCTGCACCTCTTCGAGCGCACCGCGACGGCCGACGTCGAGCTCCACGGCGTCACGGTCCGCCGCGGCGAGAAGGTCGCCGCCCTGCTCGGGGCCGCCAACCGCGACCCCGCAATCTTCGCCGAGCCCGACCGCTTCGTGGCAGACCGCGACCCGAACCCGCACCTCGCCTTCGGCGCCGGCATCCACTTCTGCCTCGGGGCGCCCCTGGCCCGGATGGAGCTGCAGATCTCGACCCGGGCACTGCTCGAACGACTCGGACCGATCGAGGTCGTCGACGCCGCACGCCGGCCGACGTTCGTGCTGCGCGGCTACGAGCGCCTCGTCGTCGCCCGCCGCCTCCCGTCGTGAACGCAGGCAGCGCGTGCCCGTGACCAGGGCGCCGTATCGAGGAAGAGATCGAGGAAGAGATCGATGAAGAGAGGGGGAGGGCATGAGTGAACTCACGCCGTACATCTGCGTGGCCGACTCACGCGCCGCGATCGAGTGGTACCGCGAGCACCTCGGCGCCGAGCTGACCGTGGACCCGATCGTCATGGACGACGGGCGCGTCGGGCACTGCGAGCTGGCGGTCGACGGAGCGTCCTGGATGATGTCCGACGCGTTCGACGAGGCAGGTGTGGCAGCCCCGGACCCCGAGCGCGGCAACGCCGTGACGTTGCACCTCACGGTGTCCGACGTCGACGAGCGCTGCCGTCGGGTGCAGGCGGGCGGAGCCAGGCTCGACCGTGGTCCCGAGGACAACCCGCCGATCGGCCGGCTCGCGGTCTTCCACGACCCGTTCGGCCACCGCTGGTTCCTCAACCAACCGCTGCCGGCGACGGACTCGGTCCCGGAGCCCGACTGACCGCTGGGGGGCGGGCGTCAGGGCCGGGCGTCAGGCGGGCGTCGGGGCCGGGCGTCAGGTGGGCGTCGGGGTTGGCGTCAGGGGCGGTCGGCCCCGCGACCACGCAGCACGAGGAAGCCGCCCACCCCCAGCAGCACGACCGTGCCCACGATCGTGAACAGGATCGGCACGAGGAGCGAGCCCTGGTCGTCGGTGGCGGCGACGGGCTTGACGTGCACCGTCGCCCCTGCGGTGGCCGTCGAGCCGTCGAGCCCGATCGTCGCGTGGAACGAGAAGGTGCCCGTCACGGGGTGACCGTCGTCGGAGGTGACGCGGTAGGTCACCGTGTAGTCCCCGCCCGGGGCCGTGGTTGCGATGGCCTGCGTGACGTCGCGGCCCTTGAGCGTCGGCGTGCCGGACGACACGGGCCCCGACGGACCGGTGACGACGACCTGCGCGCCGATCGCGAGGGGCGCCTCGGAGAAGGTGAGCACCAACGACCCCGGCAGGTGCGTGACCGTCGTGCCGTCCGCCGGGTTGGTCCGTYCGAGCACGTCGTGGGCGAAGGCCGCCGAGGGGGCGATGACGAGCAGCCCGAGGGCGAGCAGTGCTGAGGCGAGACGACGCATGGTCTTCAGGTTACGTCGTGCCCCGGACGCGCTTCACCGCCCACCAGAAGCCGCCGAACCCGTCCCGGTCGAGCATCCGCGCCTCGGCTCCAGCCCGCTCGAGCGCGGCGAGGTAGGCGAGCGGGTCGGCGCTCGCGAGCGCGTACGGCGGCGTGGCGCCGGCCAGCCCGAGGGCCAGCAGCGCCTCGCGCTGGGGGCGCACGTCATCCGCGTCGAGGGTGTCCATCGCGACGTGCKCTGTGACGTCGCACGACCCGTCGGGCACCGGCGGGGTCAGCTGACCGCGGACGTATGCCGTGAGCGTCCCCGTGGAGGGACGCATCGTCGCCGTGTGGCCGTAGTCCACGGCGACGAGCGTGCCCGAGGCGACGCGCGAGACGAGGTCGGACCAGGCCTCGTCGCGGGCGCGACCGACCTCGATGCGGTCGCCCGGCGTGGTGGTGGGCCAGTGGGCGTCGGCCCAGCGACGGTCCGCAGCGGTGAGCGAGCCGCCGAGGGACTCCTCGCCCGACGTGGGGTCGACGAGCACCTCGCGGGGGGTGCCGTCGGCGTCGACCTCGGCCACGGTGCAGGGCACGACGTCGAGCCACTCGTGCGCGATGACGAGGGCGTCGCTCAGGTCGGTCAGCTCGGGCGGAAGGTCGGCACCGCCGGGGGAGCGGAGCCACTCGATGCGCTCGTCGAGCCCTCGGGGAC
>NZ_JBFULD010000469.1:0-2311 GCF_056400505.1 Terrabacter sp. P5_B1 | reverse complement strand
GGGCGACCTCGTGCACGCTCACGGCGACGTGCTGGGCAGCGTGCTCGGCGGCCTCCGCCATCGCGCTGGCGACGGTGAGGATGGTCCCCTCCTTGGGGTCCGTCACGGCCTGGCGCGCACGCTCCTCGGCGTGGCGCAGTCCCGCGGCCAGGATGGGGCCGTCGATCGGGGCGGCACCCGCACAGCCCTCGGCGAGGCCGCGGGCCAGCTGACTGAGGATGACCCCGGAGTTGCCCCGAGCGGTCCACAGCAGGTGCTTGGCGAAGACCGACAGCAGCTCGTCGGCGGTGGTGACGTCGGCGGTGGCCAGGGTGCGCTCGACCGCCCCGTCGAAGGTGAGGTAGAGGTTCGTGCCCGTGTCGCCGTCGGGCACGGGAAAGACGTTCATGGCGTCGATCTCGACCCGTCGGGCGGCGAACAGCGAACGGGTCAGGACCGCCCAGCGGCGGACGGCGACGAGATCGAGCGAGGTGAGGGGCCCGTCGGGCGGCGGCGTGGCGCCGGACATCGGACCTCCTGCTCGTCGTCGTGCGTGACCTGGCGTCTGGACATCGGACGGGTAGCGGGCTCGCCGATCTCGGCAGGCTAGCGCCTCGCTCGGACGGTCGCATGCACCGCTCCGGCCCGAACGGAGGCGGCTAGCGTGGTCACCGTGTCGAGCCCCTCTCCCGCCCACCACCGCAAGTCGTGGTCCGACGCCCCCTCCGGCTTCTTCGAGGCCGAGGCTGCCGGCCTGCGCTGGCTCGCGCAGGCGCAGCCCGACGGCGGCGCACGCGTCGTCGAGGTCTGCGACGTCGGCCCCGACCACATCGAGCTGACGCGCCTTCGAGCGGTGCGCCCCACCCCCGCGGCCGCGGAGGCACTCGGGCGGGGCCTCGCCGTCACCCACGACGCGGGCGCCCCGGCCTTCGGGTCCCCACCGTCCGGCTGGACGGGGGACGCCTGGATCGGACGGCAGCCGCAGACCAACGACCCCGCCGCACGCTGGGGCCAGTTCTACGCGGAGCAGCGGGTGCGCCCGTTCGTGCGTCGGGCGCTCGACCGGGGCCACCTCGACGGCTCGGGGGCCCGCACCGTCGATCGGGTCTGCGACCGTCTGACGGCCGGCGACTTCGACGACGACCGGCCACCTGCGCGTATCCACGGCGACCTGTGGTCGGGCAACGTCGTCTTCACCTCCGACGGCGCGGTCCTCATCGACCCGGCCGCCCACGGCGGGCACGGACTCACCGACCTCGCGATGCTGGCCCTCTTCGGTTGCCCGGGCCTCGACCGCGTCGCAGCCGCCTACGAGGTGGCTGCCGGGCTCGACAGCGGCTGGCGTGATCTCGTCGCGCTGCACCAGCTGCACCCTCTCGCCGTGCACGCGTCGTCGCACGGTCCCGCGTATGCCGCCCCGCTCGTCGAGGCCGCTCGCGCCTTCGCGTGAGGTGCGGTGCGCCCGCCTGCGGCGCCGTTTTGTCGACCGAGCGACTCGTCGGCTACTCTTTACCGGTTCCCCCCGTGCACTTCGGGGTGACGCGCGCCCTCGTGTGCGTCGACCCGTTCCGGTGGTGGAGCTCAGCATTTCGTCAACATCGAACTTCAGGAGATACCCGTGGCTGCCAACTGCGACGTCTGCGGCAAGGGACCGAGCTTCGGTCACAACATCTCGCACTCGCACCGCCGCACCAAGCGCCGCTGGAACCCCAACATCCAGCGCGTTCGGACGCTGGTGGACGGTGTGACGCCGAAGCGACTCAACGTCTGCACCTCCTGCCTCAAGGCGGGCAAGGTCGTTCGCTGAACGTCCCTCACCAACGCTGAAAGGCCGGTCCCCGCAACGGGGCCGGCCTTTTTCGCGCGCCTGCGCGACCGCGACCGCGACCGGGCGAGACGACACGGTTCGCGGGCGAGCCGACGCAACGGCATACCTCCACCCCGTCGAATGGTCAGGCCCCGCGGAAGTGGTCCCACCCGGTGTGGCTGACGTGGCGGCCGCCCACGAGGATCCCGGCAGGCTCGTCCTCCCCAGGGGCCCGAACCGACCCGACCGCCCGCCATCCGTCCGGCAGCGCGCCCGCCGGGAAGGTCGCGAGCAGCGAGTGCTCCTCGCCACCGGCGAGCACGCACTCGAGCGCCGCCTCGGGGCCGACCGCCTCGGTGAGGGCTTCCACGTCGTTCGAGAGCGCCCGCATGTCGACGTCGATGACGACGTGGCTCGCGCGGGCGAGGCGCCCACCGTCGCGCAGCAGCCCGTCGCTGATGTCGAGCATGGCCGTCGCACCGGCGGCGGCCGCCTCGGGTCCGGCCGCGAGCGGCGGTGCGGGAC
>NZ_JBFULD010000468.1:0-2339 GCF_056400505.1 Terrabacter sp. P5_B1 | reverse complement strand
GCCGTGGCCCGCACCCGGGCCACGGCGCCGGACGTGCTCGTCCTCGACCTCCACCTGCCGGGGCTCACCGGCGCCGAGGTGTGTGCGGCCCTCGCCGCCGCGCAGGTCCCGACGCGGATCCTCATCCTCTCGGCGAGCGGGGACCACCAGGACGTCCTCGACGCGGTCAAGGCGGGCGCCCTCGGCTACCTCGTGAAGTCGGCCGGCCGCGAGGAGTTCCTCGCAGCCGTGCGCGCGACGGCCGCCGGCGAGCCGGTCTTCACCGCGGGTCTGGCCGGCCTCGTGCTCGGCGAGTTCCGGCGCGTCAAGGCTGCCGGCGTCGACGGCTCCGCGCGACCGGTTCCCGAGCTCACCGACCGGGAGACCGAGATCCTCAAGTACGTCGCGACCGGCATGGGCTACAAGGAGATCGCGGCGACCCTCTTCCTCTCGCACCRCACCGTGCAGAACCACGTCCAGAACATCTTCGGCAAGCTGCAGATGCACAACCGCGTGGAGCTCGTGCGTTTCGCGATGGAGCGTGGCCTCGACCTCGCCGACCCGACCTGACCCGTGACCGCGCCAGACGGCATACGTCGTCGGTGATCTCGCACGCGACCGCCCGGGGAGAAGAGGATTTCGGGATGCGGACCCGGGCGGGGGCGGGCCACCGCGACGTCTACGCTGACGGGGTGAACACGAGGACCGTCTCCGCCGATGCCGGCCTCGAACCCGATGACGGGTCCGAGGCCCTCGCTGCCCTCACGGCCGCGGCCGCCGAGCTCGAGGCCCAGCAGCAGCCTGCCTGGCCCGACACGGCTGCCCTGGCCGAGGTGATCGAGACCCTCGCTTCGTATCCTCCGCTCGTCTTCGCCGGCGAGTGCGACATCCTCACCGACCGGATGGCCAAGGCCGCCGTCGGCGAGGCCTTCGTGCTCCAGGGTGGCGATTGCGCCGAGACCTTCGCGTCCGCCACCGCCGACAACATCCGCGACCGGATCAAGACGATCCTGCAGATGGCCGCGGTGCTGACCTACGGCGCGTCCGTGCCCGTCATCAAGATCGGGCGCATGGCGGGGCAGTACGCCAAGCCACGCAGCTCCACCGTCGAGACCCGCGAGGGCGTCACGCTGCCCGCCTTCCGTGGCGACATGGTCAACGACTTCGCCTTCCACGAGACCRCCCGCATCCCCGACCCGCAGCGGCTCGTCCGCGCCTACCACGCCAGCTCGGCGACGCTGAACCTCGTGCGCGCCTTCACGACAGGTGGGTTCGCCGACCTGCGGCACGTCCACGACTGGAACCGCGGCTTCGTCGCCAACTCGGCCAACCAGCGCTACGAGAAGATCGCCAAGGACATCGACAAGGCGATGCGGTTCATGTGGGCCTGTGGGGCCGACTTCGACGCCATGCGCACGGTGGAGTTCTACGCCGCGCACGAGGCGCTGCTGCTCGACTACGAGCGCCCGTTGACACGCATCGACTCGCGTTCCGGCCGCCTCTACGACACCTCGGGCCACTTCGTCTGGGTCGGCGAGCGCACTCGCCAGCTCGACGGCGCGCACGTCGACTTCGTCTCGCGCATCAGCAACCCGATCGGTGTCAAGCTCGGCCCCAAGGCCGACATCGACGAGGTCCTCCGGCTCATCGACAAGGTGGACCCCAACCGCACGCCGGGCCGCCTCACCTTCATCACGCGGATGGGGGCCGGCACGATCCGGGACGCCCTGCCGGCTCTCGTCGACAAGGTCACGTCGTCCGGCGCCACGGTCACGTGGATCTGCGACCCCATGCACGGCAACACGTTCGAGAGTCCTTCGGGCTACAAGACGCGTGACTTCGAGGACATCGTCGAGGAGGTCCGTGGCTTCTTCGAGGTGCACCAGTCCCTCGGCACGATCCCCGGCGGCATCCACGTCGAGCTCACTGGCAACGACGTCACCGAGTGCCTCGGGGGCGCGGAGAAGATCATCGACTCCGACCTCGAGAAGCGCTACGAGTCGGTCTGCGACCCGCGTCTGAACCACCAGCAGTCCCTCGAGCTCGCCTTCCTCGTGGCCGAGATGCTGGGCCAGGCCTGACCGGTGGTGGCGACGAGCCCCTTCAAGGCGGACCTGCTCAGCGACACCCTGACCCGGCCGAGCGAGGCCATGCGCGAGGCGATGGCGCGGGCCGAGGTCGGCGACGACGTCTTCGGTGAGGACCCGACCCTGCGCGCCCTCGAGGAACGCGTCGCTGCGATGCTCGGGCACGAGGCCGGGCTCTTCACCCCGTCGGGCTCGATGGCCAACCAGCTCGGCGTGCGGCTGCACGTCAGGCCGGGCGAGGAGCTCGTCGGCGACTCCCTCGCCCACGTCGTC
>NZ_JBFULD010000467.1:0-2358 GCF_056400505.1 Terrabacter sp. P5_B1 | reverse complement strand
CCGCCTCCCACGTAGAGGTAGGCGGCGGCGCCCGAGGCGGCGCCCATCGAACTGGCGGCGAGGCCCAGGCCCACGACAACGGAGCTGATGGCGAGGGCGGCTCGTCGAGCGGGGGGGTGCAGGGGAGCCATGACTCGTCCTTCCAGCCTGCCGGGACCTAACTCCTCAGTGTGCCGACGGACGCGCCCCGTGCCACCCACCGATCGACGGAGTGCGGCATACGTTCCTTGGTGGAGTGCGCCCTAGCATGGAGCCTCGTGACCATCAGTGACACTGCCGCTGCCCGTGCCCGTCTGCTCGAGATCATCAAGGAGAAGGCGATCGTGCACGGTCGCGTGACCCTCAGCTCGGGCAAGGAGGCCGACTACTACGTCGACCTGCGCCGCATCTCCCTCGACGGTGAGGCCGCGCCCCTCGTCGGCATCGTCATGCGCGAGCTGACCAAGGACCTCACGTATGCCGCGGTCGGTGGCCTCACGCTGGGTGCGGACCCCGTCGCGACGTCGATGCTCCACGCCGCCGCGGCTGCCGGCGCGCGCCTCGACGCCTTCGTCGTTCGCAAGGCCGGCAAGGCGCACGGTCTCCAGCAGCGCATCGAGGGGCCGTCGATCAAGGGCCGTCAGGTGCTCGTCGTCGAGGACACGACCACGACCGGTGCGTCCCCGCTCGCTGCGGTCGAGGCGGCCCGCGAGGACGGTGCCGAGGTCGTCGCCGTAGCGACGATCGCCGACCGCGCGACGGGCGCCGGCGAGAAGATCACGGCCGAGGCCGGCGTGGAGTACCGCTACGCGTTCTCCCTGGACGAGCTCGGGCTCGCCTGAGCGGCGTCCGCGCGGGACCCGACGTCCACGGGGTAGCCCGCACGCAGGGCCTCGACCGACGACGGCGGCGTGATCACGGCCGCGCGGCCGGCACGGGGCCGCTCGACCGGCGACACGGCATACGTGTTGTCGGCCTGCCACCGCACCAGCCCGGCGCCGGCCACGACGGCGGGACCCGACCCGAGCAGCACGAAGGCGCCGTCGGGCACGTCGTCCCAGGCGTAGGCGTGCAGCCGCCGGGTGCGCCGGCGTGGGTCCCACCGCTCGTCGTGGAGCAGCCCGTCGAGCTCGACGGCGGGCAGGGGGCCGGTGCCGTGCGCGGCCGACACGAGGTCGCGGAAACGGACGAAGTCCGTGCGGCGGCACTCGGCGCACGGACGATGGCCCGCGGACAGGGCGAGCGCCTCGTCGAGGAAGAAGAGCGGCGTGTAGTGCTGCGGGTCCCACTGCCGGACGCGGCGACCCCTGAACTCGAGCGCGCACGTGATCCAGGCGCGACCGACATGGTGACGCCGGACGTCCCGGGTGCCGGCGCCGTCGTGCAGGCGGCCCCGGTTGCCCGTCCAGGTCCCTCGGCCCGGAGCGGCGACGACGTCGCCGAAGGGGTCGACCCGGTTGCGCGCCGGGGCGGGTGTGGTGCTCACGCCACGACCCGGGCAGGGTCGTGACCAGGCTCGTGACAGCCGTCCGTGCTCGTCGTCATGGCGCCACGCTACGTCCGGCGGGCGACAGCCGAGGGCCGACCGGAACCCCCGCCCGGGGGTGGCCGTCGCACCAGCGGCCCGGTCCGCGCCCGCGTGCGCAGCACTAGGATCGGCACACTGACCGCCCCTGACTCTCGGGAGAAGCCATGATCATCGTCTGGATCCTGCTCGGCCTCGTCGTGCTCCTCGCCGTGGTGGGCGTCGTCATGTACAACGGGCTGATCGGCCTGGGCAACAAGGTCGAGGAGGGCTGGCGCCAGATCGACGTCGAGCTGAAGCGCCGCCACGACCTCATCCCCAACCTCGTCGAGACGGTCAAGGGCTACGCCGCCCACGAGCGCGGCACCCTCGAGGAGGTCATGGCCGCCCGGTCCGCGGCCATGTCCGGGGCCCCGACGCCCGCCGCCGCGGCCCAGGCCGAGGGTCAGCTGAGCCAGGCGCTCGGCCGCCTGATGGCCGTCGCCGAGGCCTACCCCGACCTCAAGGCCAACCAGAACTTCCTCGCCCTCCAGCAGGAGCTGACGAGCACCGAGGACCGCATCGCGAGCTCGCGCCGCTACTACAACGCGCTCGTCCGCGACCTCAACACCAAGGTCGAGTCGGTGCCCTCCAACGTCGTCGCCAACATCGCCGGCGTGAAGCGGGCCGAGTACTTCGAGGCCCCGGCCACCGAGGCCGTCGTCCCCGACGTCTCCTTCGGCGGCACCGGTGGCACCGGTGGCAACGTGTCGGGTGGCCCGGCGTCGCCGGCCGTCGCGCCCTCGACCCAGCCCGGTGCCGTCGGCGGCCCGTCGACCCAGCCCGGAGCTGTCCCGGGAGCCCTGCCGCAGGCC
>NZ_JBFULD010000466.1:0-2361 GCF_056400505.1 Terrabacter sp. P5_B1 | reverse complement strand
CGGTAGGCGCGACGCAGGGCCGCCTTCGCGACGGCCTTGACGTCGGTCCCACCGGACGTGCCGGTCGCCGGAGCCGCGGGAGTCGCCGGAGCCGCCGTGGCGGCCGCCGCCTTCGTCTTCTGTCCCTCGTAGGGGAAGGGCTGCCAGAGCTCGTTCAGGCCGGCAGTGGGGTCGTCCATGACCTCGGCGGGAAGGTCACGCAGGCGCAGTCCCGCGTCCTTGGCAGCCTGGCGGGCCGCGTCGTCGTAGGGGCGCATGCGCCATGCGTCGACGAGGTACTTGCGGGTCTTGGTGTAGTCCGCATAGCGCTTTGCGTGCTTGTCGTCGGCGCCGATGTGCGCGAAGAGGGCGATGCGGTCGCCATCGGCCTCCGCAACCTCATCCGGCTTGAACCGGTCGTGCTCGTTGGGCATCGGGAACGGCGCCTCGGGGTCCTTGAGCAGCATGCCGTTGCCGGAGTGCGTGATGCGCATGCTCCACACGGCGAGGTCGCCCGGCTTGGTCTTGGCGTACTGCACCTCGCCCTCGGTCGTGTTGCACAGGTCGTGCGAGCCGACGCGCAGGTTCAGGCCGCCGGTGTGCTCGGAGTGGTCCTGGCAGTAGATGCCGAAGCGCAGCTGCGTGTAGCGGTCGGCCCAGTCGGGGGCCTGGGGGTCGACGCGGTCGGCGTTGTCCTTGTGCCACCCCTTCTGGGTGCCGTTGATCGTGAAGGAGCTGTCGCCGGTGTAGACGAGGTCGTCGGTGCCGAGCAGCTTGCGCGCCACCGCGGCCATGCGACCGTCGGTGATGACGCTGCGCAGGCGCGGGTTGGCCAGGAGATCGCCTCCGAACCCGCGGGAGGCGTACGCGGCCTCGCGGAAGGCCGCGATCTCCTCCGGCGTGTAGACGTTCGGGAGGATCGCGTATCCGCGTTCCCAGAACTTGTCGACGTCAAGGGCGTCGATGGCTTCCTCGAGGGCTGGTGCCGTCATGGAAATGGTCCTCCTGCAACGAGTGAGCTGCTCGTCCGGGTGGGGGGAGATACCTCGTCAGTTGACGTCTCGTTCGAGGCTAGCAGCGAGCATGCTGGCCCAACGCTCAACGAAAAGGCCGGGCGTTTGCGGGAGGGCCAGACGTCGTCGTGGGACCGCCGGACGCGTGTGGGAGAGTGGCGCACGAACCGCTGCGACGTCGCGTGAGGAAGGTGAGCATGTCGGCCCGTCTCGTCCCTCCCGGTGCCCGGGAGCTGCCCGCGCTGACCGAGCTGCGTCTGGGGGTTCGCGCTTTCCTGGCCGAGCAGGTCGCTGCGGGGGCCTTCGTGCCACACGTCGACACGTGGCTGACCCGCTGGGACCGCGATTTCACCCGTGAGCTGGGCCGGCGGGGCTGGCTCGGCATGGTCATCCCGAGGGAGTACGGCGGTCAGGGTCGCACCTACCTCGAGCGGTTCGTCGTGACCGAGGAGCTGCTCGTCGTCGGTGCCCCCGTCGCCGCGCACTGGGTCGCGGAGCGCCAGATCGGGCCGTCGCTGCTGCGCTACGGCACCGAGGAGCAGAAGCAGGCGTTCCTGCCCGGGATCGGCCGCGGCGAGATCGTGTTCGGCATCGGCATGAGCGAGCCGGACTCGGGCTCGGACCTGGCTAGCGTGCGGACGCGGGCGGACCGGGTCGACGGCGGTTGGCGGCTGACCGGGACGAAGGTGTGGACCTCGGGGGCGCACGTGGCGGACGCCTTCTTCGCGCTCGCCCGGTCGGCGCCTCTCGATCCGGCCCACCGGCACGGGGGGCTGAGCCAGTTCATCGTCGACCTGCGCGCCCCGGGCGTGACGATCCGCCCGATCGTCTCGATGGGTGGCGAGCACCACTTCAACGAGGTGCACCTCGACGGGGTGTTCATCCCTGATGACCGGGTGCTCGGGGAGGTCGGCGGGGGCTGGGCCCAGGTGACCTCCGAGCTCGGTTTCGAGCGCAGCGGCCCGGAGCGGGTGCTGTCGACCTTCCAGCTCCTGGCCGCCGCCGCGCAGGCCATGGACGAGGGGCGCCTGCCCACCGATCCGGGCCTCGGCCGGCACGTCGCGCGCGTCGCGGCCCTGCACCACATGTCGTTCGCCGTGTCCACGGCGCTCGAGAACCACGAGGACGCCGACACGGCCGCTGCCGTGGTCAAGGTGCTCGGCACGACGGGGGAGGGCGACATCGCCGACTACGTCGACACCCTGACCGCGTCGGGGTGGGCGCTCGACGACGAGCTCGACACGCTGCTGCACGCCGCGATCCTGCAGCGGCCCGGCTTCACCCTGCGCGGCGGCACGAACGAGATCCTGCGCGGCGTCATCGCCCGCGGGCTGGGGCTGCGCTGATGACCGACCGCCCCGAGCAGCAC
>NZ_JBFULD010000465.1:0-2363 GCF_056400505.1 Terrabacter sp. P5_B1 | reverse complement strand
GCCGACGCGATCGCGGCAGCGAGCGACGCGACGGCGGACGACCCCGCGTGTCGACGGCTCCGCGTCACGGGAGCACCCGCGGGACGCGGGCGGTCGCACCCGGGGCGATGCCGTAGTGGCCGATCTTCTGGTCGAGCGCATCCTCGACGGCGAGCACGACCGTCGCCGGGCCGTTGCCGGCGCGGGCGTGGTCCACGCTGGAGATGATCTGGGCGGTGTCCGACTTCTCGCGAACCGCCTGCACCGCGTTGGACGTCTCGGCCTGCCCGGCGGCGGCGAGGGTGTCGCCCCCGGCGACGACCGTGGCGCGAGAGGACCCGGCGAGCGCGGTGACCAGGGATCGGATGGCGTCGGACCGCGCCGTCACGACCGGCTCGGTGCCGGCGTAGTCGCCGGACACGACGACGGCGAGGTCCGACGGCGCGAGCTCGGCCACGGTGCTGTCGAGCAGGTTCGCGTCGACAAGAACCTTGAGGGCGGCTGAGCGCTGGGGCGACGGGCCGGTGCCGCCCGTCGAGACCGTGAGGTCGGTGAGGACCTGGAGCAGCAGGGCGTCACCCGTCGCGGACGAGCTGAGCCCGAGCGTGGTCGCGGCGTCGTGTGCGGCCTTCGCTCGGACGCTCGACTGACTCGGGTCGAACCAGTCGGGGCTGATCGTGACGGTCCCGGCCAGTGCGGCGCCGCCCTGGGTCACGACGTCCTCGAGGTTGCTCACCATGGTGCCGTCTGCAGACGGCATGACGACCACGACCGCACGGTGACCAGTGAGCCGGCCACGGACGATGCGGGACTGGACGGCCGCCGCGTACTCGTCGGAGCCGTCGACGAGCTTCTCACTCACCGTGAGCTTGTCGTTGAGGGTCTGCTTCTCGGTGCGCAGCGCGGCGACCTGGTCACTGAGCTGGTCGCCGAGGTTCCCCTGGAGCGGACCTGCCCCGAGGACGATGCCGACCGCGAGTGCGAGGAAGACCGAGATGATCGAGACGAGGTGGTAGCGGAAGTCGATCACGTGAAGATCCCAACGATGGCGGTCCGGAGGTCGTCCCATCGGGCGGCGAGGACCTGCAGCCACGCCTGGCCGGCGGGAGTCGACGCCAGCGCGGCGATGAAGGCCAGCAGGCCGACGAGGAGCATGGTCACGAGCAGGCGGCCCGGGATCCGGGTTCGATAGAGCTGGCTGACGCCCTTGGCGTCCACGAGCTTGCCGCCGACGCGAAGGCGCGTCAGGAAGGTCGAGGCCTGGCCGTCGCGACCCTTGTCGAGGAACTCCACCAGGGTGACGTGGGTGCCGACGGCGACGATGAGCTCGGCCCCGGAGTCGTCGGCGAGGAGCATCGCGACGTCCTCGCTCGTGCCTGCGGCGGGGAAGACGACCGGGGTGATCCCGAGTGCCTCGACGCGGGCGAGTCCCGGGGCCCGGCCGTCGCGGTAGGCGTGGACGACGATCTCGGCGCCGCAGCGCAGGGCCTTGTCGGAGACGGAGTCCATGTCGCCGACGATGAGGTCCGGCCTGTGGCCGGCCTCGAGAATGGCGTCGGCGCCACCGTCGACCCCGACCAGGATGGGGCGGTACTCCCGGATGTACGGCCGCAGCGCCTCGAGGTCCTCGCGGTAGTGGTAGCCGCGCACCACGATGAGGCAGTGACGACCGTCGATCTCGGTCGTGATCGGCGGCACCCCGACGCCGTCCAGCAGGAGGTCGCGTTCCTTGCGGATGTACTCCATCGTGTTGGTCGCGAACGCCTCGATCTGCACGGCGAGGCCGGCTCGCGCCTCGTGCATCTGGGTCTGGACGGCCCGGGCGTCGAGCAACGTCCCCGTGGCCACCCTGGTCTCGCCCTGCCAGAGGTCGGCACCGTCGATCCGCAGCGGCTGGCCGTCCGAGAGGGTCATGACCTCCGTGCCCGCGGCATCGAGCACCGGGATGCCGGCCTCGACGAGGATCTGCGGGCCGAGGTTCGGGTAGCGACCACTGATCGAGGCACTGGCGTTGACCACCGCTGCCGGGCGCACCGCGACGAGGGCGTCGGCGCTGACCTTGTCGAGGTCGGCGTGGTCGATGACGGCGATGTCGCCGGGCTGGAGGCGCTTGGTCAGCGACTTGGTCCGCCGATCGACGCGCGCGCTGCCGACGACGCCGGGACCGGGGTCGTGCGCACGGGGACGGCGGCGGATGGGAAGAGCCATGATGCCCTCAATCGTGCCACGTCGGGATTTGAGGAGCCCATCGGTCCGCGGCCACGCCGGCGGACACGTGCCCATCGCCGAGGAAGACCTACCGGTGGCTGATCCGCGCGCCACCGGTCTGCTCGAGCAGGTCGCCGGCGTGCGCCAGACCGGCCTCGGAGTCGGGGTCGCCGCCC
>NZ_JBFULD010000464.1:0-2391 GCF_056400505.1 Terrabacter sp. P5_B1 | reverse complement strand
TCGAGGTCCCAGGCGATCCGGCGGAAGTCGACCGCCGATGGGAAGGCGCCCTCGGAGAAGAGCACGAGGTCGGCCTCGGAGGCGAGTGCGTTCGAGGCGGTCTCGTTGGTGAAGCCGATGACCGGCACCCCGCCCGGGGTCTGCTCGACCGGCCGCGTGGACGGCACCAGGGCGCCGATGACGTGAAAGCCCAGCCACTTCTCGCGGCGCAGGACGCTCGCGACCTCGTCGATCCGGCTCTCCGACCCGGAGATGATCACCTTCGTCAGCAGGCGCCCGCGGCGGTGCAGGCGGTGGACGATCCTGCGGGCCGACCACCGCCACAGCAGCAGCACCGGCACGCCGACGAGGAACAGCAGGACGAAGAAGGCCCGCGAGAGCTCGAACTTCGTCAAATAGCTGGAGATCCCGATGGCGCCGGCCGTGAGCCCGGCAGCGCCGAGCACCCGGGCGTACTCGACGGTGCCGACCCCGAGGTGGGCCTTGGTGTAGGACCCCCGCGCCACGTTGGCCAGCATCCAGGCGACGATGATGGCCGGCCCCACGGACAACGCGACCGTGTTGACGTCGTTCGCCACCGGCACCAGAGCCGGCATGTCGACGCCCCGGACCGCGGCGAGCAGCGTCGCCCCCACGATGATGACGAGGTCACCGGTCGCGATCCCCAGCTGAAGCAGCCGTTGCCCTCGCAGCCGCTCGGTAGTCCTGCGTGCATCCACTCTCGCGTTCAGGTCCAGGAGAATCGCTCCTGGTTGTTGCACGGCTTGCCCCATGACAGCACCAACCCCCCGCTGGCGTCGTAACTCCCCATTGACACAGCCACCCCCCGGTGACACTTCGGAGTATGTCGGGTTCGGTCACGCCAAGGTCAAGAACCGGTAAGTCTTTTCTCAAGTTGGGCGTTATTGGGGGCGTATAGCCCGTAATGTCTGACCCATTTTCCGGCATGGGTCGGCGCCCACCCCGAGATCGGGTGTGGGGCCGGGTCGCTGAAGGCCGATGGCGTGGCCAGCGACTAGGCTTTGGGCCGATGCATGCACCCGCGCGATCCTGCGGTGGGTGCCCGAGCGCGACCTGCACAGGAGTTTGTCAGTGGCCAGCATTGAGGAGATTGGCGCCCGCGAGATCCTGGACTCGCGCGGCAACCCGACGGTCGAGGTCGAGATCCGTCTCGACGACGGCACGTTCGCCCGCGCGGCCGTCCCGTCGGGCGCCTCGACCGGCGCCTTCGAGGCGTCCGAGCGTCGCGACGGCGACAAGGGCCGCTACCTGGGCAAGGGCGTCGAGCAGGCCGTCGATGCCGTCATCGAGGAGATCAACCCGCGCCTCGTCGGATTCGACGCCAGCGAGCAGCGGCTCATCGACGCCGAGATGATGGCGCTCGACGGCTCGTCCAACAAGGAGAACCTCGGCGCCAACGCGATCCTCGGCGTCTCGCTGGCCGTCGCCCACGCCGCCGCCGAGTCGGCGGGTCTGCCGCTCTTCCGCTACGTCGGTGGCCCCAACGCGCACGTGCTCCCGGTCCCGATGATGAACATCCTCAACGGGGGGTCGCACGCCGACTCCAACGTCGACATCCAGGAGTTCATGATCGCGCCGATCGGCGCTCCGACCTTCCGCGAGGCGGTGCGTTGGGGCGCCGAGGTCTACCACTCGCTCAAGAAGGTCCTCAGTGAGCGCGGCCTCGCCACCGGGCTCGGCGACGAGGGCGGCTTCGCCCCCAACCTCGAGTCCAACCGGGCCGCGCTCGACCTCATCCTCGAGGCGATCAAGGCCGCCGGCTACGAGCCCGGCCGCGACATCGCCCTCGCCCTCGACGTGGCCGCCTCCGAGTTCTTCCAGGACGGTGCCTACGCCTTCGAGGGCACCAGCAAGTCGGCCGACGAGATGGTCGCCTACTACGCCGAGCTCGTCGAGGCCTACCCGCTCGTCTCCATCGAGGACCCCCTCAACGAGGAGGACTGGGACGGCTGGAAGTCCATGACCGACCTGCTCGGCAGCAAGGTCCAGATCGTCGGCGACGACCTCTTCGTCACCAACCCCGAGCGCCTGGGGCGCGGCATCTCCACGGGCACCGCCAACTCCCTGCTCGTCAAGGTCAACCAGATCGGCACGCTCACCGAGACGCTCGACGCCGTGGCGCTCGCGCAGAGCAACGGCTACCGCTGCATGATGAGCCACCGCTCGGGCGAGACCGAGGACGTCACGATCGCCGACCTCGCCGTCGCCACCAACTGCGGCCAGATCAAGACGGGTGCGCCGGCCCGGTCCGAGCGCGTCGCGAAGTACAACCAGCTGCTCCGCATCGAGGAGGAGCTCGACGACGCCGCGGTGTACGCCGGCAGGGGCGCCTTCCCGCGCTTCGACGCGAGCCGCTTCGGCGCCCAGGGC
>NZ_JBFULD010000463.1:0-2404 GCF_056400505.1 Terrabacter sp. P5_B1 | reverse complement strand
CCTCGTCAACACCGGCCCAGGGCTGGCCGTGGGCATCGTCCCGGTCGACGGCCAGCTCGACCTCAAGGCCGTCGCGTCGGCGCTGGAGGTCAAGAGCGTGACGATGGCCGACCCGGCCGTGGCCGAGCGCAGCACGGGCTACGTCGTCGGCGGCATCTCCCCGGTGGGGCAGAGGCGCGCGCTGCCCACGGTGCTCGACGAGACKGCATACGCGTTCGAGAAGGTCTACGTCTCGGGCGGCCGTCGCGGCTTCGACATCGGACTGGCCCCGGGCGACCTTGCGGCCGTCACCCGGGCGGTCCGGGCCCCCATCGCCCGCCGGGTCAGCTGACCTCGCGGGTCGTGGCGGAGGCGCTGCGCCCCTCCCACGGCGTGGACAGCACGACCGTCGTGCGGGTCGACACGTTGGCGGCGGAACGGATCCGGGCGAGCAGGTCCTCGAGGTCGCCGGGCGTGCCGACCCGCACCTTGAGGATGTAGCTCTCCTCCCCGGCGACGGAGTGGCAGTCCTCGATCTCGGTGATGTGGCGCAGACGATCGGGCACGTCGTCGGGCGCGCTCGGGTCGAACGGCGTCACGGAGATGAGCGCGGTCAACGGCAGGCCGAGGGCATCCGGGGAGACCTGCGCCGCGTAGCCGGTGACGACCCCTCGCTCCTCCAGCCGACGGACGCGCTGGTGGACCGCGGACGTCGACAGACCGGTCGCCTTGCCGAGGTCGGTGTAGCTCATCCGACCATCCGTGAGCAGCAGGCCGACGAGCCGACGGTCGAGATCTTCCATGGCCGAAGGGTAGACCAGTGGTCCGGGGCGAGGCGCGTCGTTCCATCGCGGTCCGTCACACTCGGCGGTCGCGGTGGAGGTGGCGGGTGCGCGGCTGGATTGGCTGGCCGGGGGTGTGGTGTCGGACGGAGAGCACGCCGTGAGCGACAGGCCCAGGCAGGTCACGACGGCCAGGAGGACAGGGGCGCGCGTTCGACCCATGAGGAGACGCTACGGCACCGGTACCCTCTCGCGTATGCCGTCCCCCGCACCCCGGATGCTCCTGCTCGACTCCGCGTCGCTGTACTTCCGCGCCTTCTTCGGGGTCCCCGAGGTCATCGGCCCCAGCGGGGTCCCGACCAACGCCGTGCGCGGCCTGCTCGACATGATCGCCTCGCTCGTCGACCGCGGGCGTCCCACCCACCTCGTGGCCTGCTGGGACAACGACTGGCGCCCGGCCTTCCGGGTCGAGGCGATCCCGTCGTACAAGGCGCACCGGGTCGCCGAGCCCGGGCCGTACAACTTGGCCGGAGAGCAGGTGCCCGAAGCTCTCGGCGTCCAGGTGCCGATCATCATCGACGCGCTCGCCGCCCTCGGGATCGCGCGCATCGGCGTCGACGGCTACGAGGCCGACGACGTCATCGGGACGCTCGCGACTCGGTTCAGCGGCCGTATGCCGGTCGACATCGTCACGGGCGACCGCGATCTCTTCCAGCTCGTCGACGACACCAACCGGGTGCGGGTCATCTACACCGCCCGCGGCGGGGTCCGCTCACCGGACGTCGTCGACCAGGCCTTCCTCGCCGAGAAGTACGGCGTCGGCACCGGAGCCGCCTACGCGGACATGGCGGTGCTGCGCGGCGACACCAGTGACGGGCTGCCGGGCGTGGCGGGCATCGGTGAGAAGACGGCCGCCAAGCTCATCACGACCTACGGCACCCTCGAGGCGATCCGTGCCGCCATCGACGAGGGAGACCCTGCCCTCAAGGGGGCCCAGCGCGCCCGTCTGGAGGCCGCCGCGGACTACCTCGACGCGGCCCCGCAGGTCGTCGCCGTCGCCAAGGACGCTGCCGTCCCGGACGTCGACCTCGCGGCGCCGTCGGCCGTGGCCGACCCGACCCTGATGTCACGACTGGCCGTCGAGCACGGCCTGACGTCGTCCTTCGACCGGGTCATCTCCGCGCTCGGTATCGACTGAGCAGAGCATCCCGCCGACGCGGCGGAGCGGTCACGGTACGGTCACGTCTCGCCCGTTCGCATGCGGGCCGAGCGTCTCAAGGCCACCCTCGTGTCACCACCTTCTCGTGAAAAGGCGCATACTGAGGGGTGCCCAACCACGGATCGCCAGACCGCCGTCGCCACCTGTCCAGCAGCCCCTTCAGTCCGGCTCCGGCGCCGGACATCGAGCAGTTCTCGGTGGGTGACCGGGTGTCCCACCTGCGTCACGGCCTCGGTGTGGTCGTCGCCTGCAGCCCACAGACCGTCACCCTGCGCTTCGAGTCCGGCGTGGTCCGCGTCAACAGCCCGTTCGACCGGCTGACCCGGCTCTGACCGCTGACGCGGCCCTGACCGGCTGACGCGGCGCTGGCCGCACATGACGAAAGGCCGGCCCCCTGGGGGGCCGGCCTTCGTACGTGCGGACT
>NZ_JBFULD010000462.1:0-2408 GCF_056400505.1 Terrabacter sp. P5_B1 | reverse complement strand
GGTGGCGGCGTGCCGTCTCCCCTCGCGGCCGAGCGAGTCCCACGAGACGAGACTCGCCGGGTCGCCGCTCACCATGGGGTCCGTCCACACGCCGGGCGCGGCGCGCATCCACGGGTCCACGGTCGTCGTCACGGCCTCGATCCGTTGCATGGCCCGAGTCCACAGCGCGCTGACGGCGACACCGGCTCCGGCTGCGAACGCCGCGTGCGAGACGACCTGCCAGGCGAGTCCGGCACCGGGCGCCGCCCCTGGGGCGAGTCGGCGCACCTGCTCGGCCGTCCACCGCTCGACCCAGCCGGCGCCGTAGAGCACGGCAAGGACGCCGCCTCCGGCGGCAAGCCCACCGACCGTGGGGACGTCACCGGCCGGGTCCGTGCCGTCGTCAGTGCCTGAGCGACGAGCGCGCTCGATGACGGCGGACGTGGCAAGGCCCACGGGGACCGACAGGGGCAGGGCGGCGAGGCGTCCGTCGGCGCCGAGCGCGCGGTCCAGCCGGCGCACCCCGGCCGTGGCACCGATGAGCACCGTGCCGCACAGGGCCGTGGAGCCCATCCGCCAGGCGCCCTGCCGCAGGAGGCCTTCCCTGGCCGTGGCGACGCCACGACGGTCGAGGTATGCCGCGAGGCCGAGTCCCAGCGGCGCCATCGCCAGCTCGCAGCCGAGGGCCGCAACCGAGCGGCGCCGCTCCTCGGACCAGCCGTCGGGGAACACCGCCCACGTGGCTGCCGCGCTGGCCACGGCGGGGGCCACGACGTCGATGACGTCCTGGGACGAGAGCGCGAGGAGGTAGTGCGCGCCTGTCGACAGCCCGGTGATGAGGCCCTGGTCCTTCCAGGAACGCTTCGACAGCGACGGCGCCAGGGTCGACGGTGTGACGACGGAGGCCATGACCAGAGCGACCTTCTGCCCGGTGTGCACGAAGTCCGACTGCTCCATGGTTCCTCCCGGCGCTGGGCTGACGGGCGCGCGGACCGGCGTCGCACGCGCTCCTGCTCCGAGCATGGCCACGACGGCGTGCCCTGCGCTCACCCTTCGAGGGTGAATGTGTCGGGCAGCGGGTGGTGTCCGGTCCAGGACGGCCCCACGGCCCGGGCCAGGTCACCATCATGGAGTCATGGCAGCGAACGTCGACGTCGGCCCGTCCTCCGCTCCGTCCTCCGGCCTCACTCGTCTGGAGTCATCGGACGGGAGGTCGTTCGTGGCGCGTGGCCCGGCGAACGAACAGCCGGTGCCCGGGGACTACCTCGCGCTCGAGGGCGAGGACGGCGTGCTCGCCTTCGTCGAGGACGTCGCCAGGGACGGGTCCGCCGCGGGCTTCTCGGCCTCCGGCACCCTCGTGCAGCTCGGTGGCGGGTCCGGCCGCTCCGGGCACCCTGCGGACTCGCCGTGGCACGACGTCGCCGTCCGGCCGACGCGTCCCGATGCGGTGCAACACCTGCTGTCGGGGGCCGACCCGGAGCTGCACCTCGGCCACCTCGCGGGGCAGGACTCGGTGGGCGTCGCGCTCGTGCCCAACCGCCTCAACCGACACACCTTCTGGTGCGGCCAGAGCGGCTCCGGCAAGACGTACGCCCTCGGGGTCCTCCTCGAACGCATCCTCCTGACGACCCGCCTGCCCATCGTCGTCTTCGACCCCAACAGCGACTTCGTGCGTCTCCACGAACAAGCCGTCGAGGCAAACGCCCTCCAGGCCAAGGCCCTGGGCGGCCGTGACGTCGTCATCCTCCGTCCCGACGACGAGGAGATCCCGTTGCGGGTGCGCTTCACCGCACTCACCTCGCGCGCAAAGGCCGCGGTGCTGCGCCTCGACCCGGTCGTGGACCGGGCGGAGTACAACGCGCTCCTGCGCCTGTTCTCCGGAGACTTCGACACCGTGGACGCAGGGCAGATCCTGCCCTACCTGCGGTCGCTCGGCGACCCGGATGCCGAGGCCCTGGCCCAGCGCATCGAGAACCTGGGGGTCATCGAGTGGACCCGGACGTGGGCCCTCGGCGCGGTGCCGGCGACCGACGTCATCGCGCGCCGACCGGCTGCGACGGTGCTCGACCTCGGCGGCTACGAGCGGCCCGAGGAGCAGCTGACCGTCGCCCTCGCCGTCCTCGACGACCYGTGGGCGCGGCGGGCCGAGCGGAGACCCCTTCTCATCGTCGTCGACGAGGCGCACAACCTCTGCCCGCCCGACCCCGAGACCCCCCTCGGCATCGCGGTGCGTGACCGCCTCATCCAGATCGCCGCCGAGGGCCGCAAGTACGGCCTGTGGCTGCTCCTGTCGACGCAGCGCCCCTCGAAGGTGCACCCCGGCATCGTGTCCCAGTGCGACAACCTGACCCTGATGCGGATGAACTCGCGCGAGGACCTCGAGCAGCTCGGGTCGGCCTTCGGGTTCGTGCCCCGCGGTCTGCTGGCCC
>NZ_JBFULD010000461.1:0-2418 GCF_056400505.1 Terrabacter sp. P5_B1 | reverse complement strand
GGTGATCACCCCACCAGACGCAGCACGACCCGACGCACCATCCGGCGCGCGCCCTTCCGGCGCGCGCCCCTCTGGTCTTGCCCTGGGGAACGGTCAGGTGGTGCGGGCGACGGTGACCGTCGACGTCGGGGTGGGAGTCGTGCTGACCGACGGCGGACGGGGCGGCCCGTCCGGGGTCGTGGTGCGCGTCGGCCACGGCGGTGGGATGGTGTCGACGGTGTCCTCGTCGGAGCACGCCGCGGCGAGGGTGATGGTGGCCGTGATGACCGTGACGGCGACGGCCCGGAGGACACTCGCGCGCGTGGGGCGGGCGGACGGCATACGGCCCCTCACTTGTCGATGTCCCCGACGACGAAGAACATCGATCCGAGGATCGCGACCATGTCGGCGATGAGCTGGCCCGGCAGCATCTCGGAGAGCACCGAGACGTTGTTGAAGGACGCCGAGCGCAGCTTGAGCCGCCACGGCGTCTTCTCGCCGCGCGAGACGAGGTAGTAGCCGTTGAAACCGAGGGGGTTCTCGGTCGCGCTGTAGATCTCGCCCTCGGGCACCTTGAGGACCTTGGGCAGCTTGACGTTGATCGGGCCCTGCGGCAGCTGCACGAGCCGGTCGAGGCAGGCCTCGGCCAGGTCGAGCGAGACGTGGACCTGCTCG
The DNA here is from genome assembly GCF_056400505.1 of Terrabacter sp. P5_B1. Lineage (NCBI taxonomy): Bacteria > Bacillati > Actinomycetota > Actinomycetes > Micrococcales > Intrasporangiaceae > Terrabacter > Terrabacter sp. P5_B1. The sequence continues at coordinate 1,764 of NZ_JBFULD010000461.1, read as the reverse complement.
AGCAGCACCTCGAGGCGCGACAGGCAGTCACCGGCCGTGCGGGTCACGACACGACCAGGGCCCTTGTCGCCGAAGAGCTCCCCGTAGGCGAGGTAGGGCGCGTCCCGGCGCAGGTCGACGTCGAGCCCGCTGGCCCTCGCGATCGGGCCGGAGACGCCGTAGGCCTCGACCATCGCCCGCGACAGGACACCCACGCCACGCGTCCGTGCCTCGAGGATCTCGTTGCCCACGATGAGGCGCTCGAGGTCGGGAAGTCGCTTGCGCACGTTGGCGATCGCCGTGTCGACCCGACCCGTCCAGCCGGCCGGGAGGTCCTCCTTGAGACCGCCGACGCGGTTGAACATGTAGTGCATGCGCCCGCCCGAGACCTCCTCCATGACGGCCTGGAGCTCCTCGCGCTCGCGGAACGCGTGGAAGACCGGCGTGATGGCGCCGAGCTCGAGGGGGTAGCTGCCGAGGAACATCAGGTGGTTGAGCACCCGGTTGAGCTCGGCGAGCGCGGTGCGGGCCCAGACGGCCCGCTCGGGCACCTCCATGCCGAGCATCTGCTCGACCCCGAGGACGACGCCGAGCTCGTTGGAGAAGGCGCTGAGCCAGTCGTGCCGGTTGGCGAGCACGAGGATCTGGCGGTAGTCGCGCACCTCGAAGAGCTTCTCCGCGCCGCGGTGCATGTAGCCGACGATCGGCTCGGCGCTGACGATCCGCTCGCCGTCGACGACGATGCGCAGCCGGAGCACGCCGTGCGTGGCCGGGTGCTGCGGGCCGATGTTGAGCACCATGTCGGCCGTCGCGAGGCCGCCCGCGCCGACCCCGACGGTCAGGGCCTGACGCGAGTGCGACGACGAGGCGGTGGTCTCCGTCATGCGCCCGAGCCTACGGCCCAGACCCGTGCCGTATGCCGTGTGGCCCCTCCGCCCGCACTTGGCTGCGGTGCGGCAGAGTGGACGCGTGAGCCCGATGCCCGTGCCGCGCGCGACCTTCGACCTGCGCGACCCTGCTTTCGTCGCCGACCCCTACGCGGCCCTGAGCCTGGCGCGTGAGCAGGCACCGGTCCTGTGGCACGAGGGCCTGGGCCTGTGGGTCACGACGACGCACGCAGCCGCCAACGACGTCCTGCGTGACCGGCGGCTCGGTCGCATCCTGCGCCCGCGATCGAGCGGCGACGACGGCTGGACGACGTTCGACTGGTTGCACGCCGACTCGATCCTCGACTCGGAGCCGCCCAAGCACACGAGGCTGCGCCGGCTCGTCGCGGGCGCCTTCGCCCGTGGCCACGTGGCACGGCTGCGCCCCCGGGTCGAGGAGGTGGCGGCGGCCCTGCTCGACGAGGCCGAGCGCGTCCTCGAGCGCGAAGGCCGGGTCGACGTCATCGCCACGTATGCGGAGCCGCTCCCGGTGCTCGTCATCTGCGAGCTGCTCGGTGCGCCCGCGGCGGACTGGAAGCTGCTCCGCGACTGGTCGCAGGCCATCGTCCGGATGTACGAGGTCGATCCAGACGAGCACGCCCAGCGCAACGCGCAACGCGCCTGCGAGGAGTTCGCGGCCTACGTCGAGCGGCTCGCTGCCGAGCGGGCCGAGGCGCCGGGGGACGACCTGCTCACCTCGCTCGTGCAGGAGCGTGACGGCGGTGACCGACTCTCGCCACGCGAGCTCGTCGCCACGGTCGTCCTGCTGCTCAACGCGGGCCACGAGGCCAGCGTCAACGGCTTCGGCAACGGCCTCGCCTCTCTCGTGGCAGACCGCGCCCAGAGCGAGGCCGTGATG
>NZ_JBFULD010000460.1:0-2433 GCF_056400505.1 Terrabacter sp. P5_B1 | reverse complement strand
ATCTTCCCCGAGGCGACGATCTCGCGCTCGTGGGAGCTGCTGCCCTTCCGTCCCGGGGCGGCCGCGGTCGCGACGTGGTGCGGGGCGCCGCTGGTGCCGGTCGCGGTGTGGGGCAGCCAGCGCATCCACACCGTGGACGGCCGCTTCAGCCTGCGCCGCGGCACGGCCGTCACGATCCTCGTCGGTGAAACCGCTGCACCCTGCTCCAGACGCCGACCCGTATGCCGTCACCGAGCAGCTCCGCGCCCGCGTCGACAGCCTGCTCAGTGAGGCGATCGGCGCCCACCCCGACCAGCCGCGTGACGACGCGGACCGCTGGTGGCTCCCCGTCTCATGCGGCGGCACGGCGCCCGGCCGCGAGGAGGGGCTGCGGCTCGACGAGGAGGGCATGCGCAGGGCCGACCTCGCGGCGGAGGCGCGAATCCTCCGCTCTGGCAAACATTCTCGGGTTCGCCGCTCGGCCGCCCCTGGGCTGGCCACTCAGTAGCTCATCCCCATCACCGCCCGCACCGTCGCCAGCGTCCGCTCGGCCACCTCGGCTGCCCGGGCGTTCCCCTCGTGGAGCACCGACGTCACGTATGCCGGGTCGCGGGCGAGGTCCGCACGGCGGGCTCGGTGCCCGGCCAGGGACTCGTTGACCGCCTCGGTGACGACCGCCTTGAGGCGCTGCGCGCCGCCGTCGCCGATCTGCTCGGCCACCGACTCGGGTGACTCGTCGAGGAAGAGCCCGGCGATGGTGAGGAGGTTCGCGACGGCGGGACGACCGTTGGGTTCGAACGTGATCCGCCGTTCCGAGTCGGTGCGGGCGGCGCGAATCCGGGCGGCGGTCTCGTCTGCCGAGTCGCTCAGGTTGATGACGTTGCCCTTGCTCTTGCTCATCTTCGTGCCGTCCGTGCCGAGGAGGAGCGGGACCTCGCTGAGCAGGGCCTCGGGCTCGGGGAACACACTGTGCCCCGCGGCATACCGCGTGTTGAAGCGGCGAGCGATGGCGCGCGTCTGCTCGAGGTGCGGCAGCTGGTCTCGGCCCACCGGGACCATTCGGCTGTGGCAGAAGAGGATGTCGGCAGCCTGGTGCACCGGGTAGGTCAGGAGCAGGCCCGACAATGGGCGCCCGTCAGACAGGGCGAGCTCGTCCTTGACGGTCGGGTTGCGCCGCAGCTCCGCGTCGGTGACGAGCGACAGGAACGGCAGCATGAGCTGGTTGAGGGCTGGGACCGCGCTGTGCGTGAAGATCGTCGTGTGCGCAGGATCAAGGCCGGCGGCGAGGTAGTCCAGGACGAGGCCCTGGACGTTGGCGCCCATCTCACCGACCGAGTCGCGATCGGTGATGACTTGGTAGTCGGCGATGACGACAAACGTCTCGACTCCCTTGTCCTGCAAACGGACTCGGTTGCGCAGGCTGGCGAGGTAGTGGCCGATGTGGAGCAGCCCGGTGGGTCGGTCGCCGGTTAGCATCCGGAAGCGCGCGGGGTCCTCGGCGGCGTGCTCGTCGATGAGCACATCGAGAACCGCGCTGCGGTCGCGGGCCGCCGCGTACGTCGCGCTCTCGCCGTCGTCCACGACTGCTGTCGTCGGGGCGGTGGCGGTGGGGGTGGTGGGGAAGGTCGTGCTGGTGGACATGGTCTCTCCTGTCGTGCTGGACGCCCACGGGAGAGACCGGCCGCACGCCCTGTCGCCAGGAGACATGCAAGGAGCCGCCCGTGGGCGGCTCCGGATATCGGGTTGGTTCGAGGGGCCGCCTCAGCTGGGCAGCCACCACGCGCGGATCGGTGCGACGGTCGAACTCATGTCACTCAGGGTACGCGACGAGGACGCGCTCGGCGATCACGGTGAACCATCGGCTCGGTTGCCCGGCACGCCGTCGGGGATCAGTTCGCGTAGCCCAGCGCCATGCCGTTGACGCAGGCGTCGCTCGGCCGACGACGCCCCGACGGGTTGAGGCCCCCGTCGTCGGCCTTCTCGGCGTCGAGGATCAGCCCCACCGTGGCGCGCGCTGCGGGACACGTGGGGGAGAGCGCGATCTCGCGCAGCTGCGACAGCGTGTAGTGGCTCGACGTCCACTTCGGCTGGTAGAAGCCCCGACCCCAGTGGCCGTTCGCCTCGCGGGTGGCCAGCATCGTCGCGCCCATTCCGCCGATTGCCATCCGGCCTGCCGCGCCGGGTCGTCCCGCCCCAGTAGGTCGCGCGTCGCGACGTAGGCCACGGCCGCGTCCCCGCCAAGCAGCCAGGCGAGCACCTCCGGCGTGGCCACGGTCTCATCGTCGCGGGCCGGACGCCTGTGTGGGCGACCCTAGGCTGGACGGCGTGCCAGACCCGACGCGTCCGACCCAGCCCTATCCCACCCAGCCCCGTCCGACCCACCAGACGACCCAGCAGGCGAACCAGCAGGCGAACCAGCAGGCGACCCTGCTCGACCAGCTCGCCGCGCTGACC
>NZ_JBFULD010000459.1:0-2459 GCF_056400505.1 Terrabacter sp. P5_B1 | reverse complement strand
GACCCCGACCGCGACGCTCATCCACACGGACGCGATCTCCTCGACGACCTGGAGGTAGACCTCGTAGGGCTGGTCGGCGCCGCCGAACTCCTCGGGGTAGGGCAGCGACAGCAGGCCGGCGCGGCCCAGGGTGCGGAAGGTCTCCTCGGGGAAGGTGCGAGCGCGCTCGGCGTCGTCGACCCGGGGTGCAAGGTCCTTGCGGCAGATCTCGCGGGTCAGCTCGATCAGGTCGGTGGCTTCGTCGGTCGGCATCAGCCTCGTCGCTGGCATGGCTAGATAGTAGGACGTCCGAGCATTTCGTCCAAAGTGTGAGACGCCCTGAGTCCCGCCGTGGACGCCGGGCCGCGGCCCGGAGAGGGTGGCGGGCGGCATTCCGGCGCTGAGCGCCGGCTCCAGCCCGCATGGGCGGCCGCGAAAACCAGGCGACGGGGCTCGCCCCGCGCCCCTACCGTCGGTGCGTGCTCACGCTCCTGCGGCGGCCGCTGCGCGAGGCGGACGCGACGTCCACCTTCTACGTGCTCACGGCCGTCGCGGCCTTCGCCTTCGCCCTGTGCTTCACCCTCAACCTCGTCTTCCAGTACCGCGTCGTCGGACTCGACCCGTTCCAGATGGTGCTCGTCGGCACGGTGCTCGAGGCGACGTGCTTCCTCTTCGAGGTGCCCACCGGGCTCGTGGCCGACCTGCACAGCCGACGGGTGTCCGTGATCATCGGCTTCTTCCTCATCGGCGCCGGCTTCGCGGTCGAGGGCATCGTCGCCACGTTCGCGGCGGCGGTCGTCGGCAACGTCGTCTGGGGGATCGGCTACACCTTCACGTCCGGGGCCCTCCAGGCGTGGATCACCGACGAGGTGGGTGAGGCGAGCGTCGGCCCGGTCTTCACCCGTGAGACGCAGGTGGACCTGACGTCCAGCATCGTCGGGACGCTGGCGGCGGGTGCCCTCGGCCTAGCGGGCCTCAGGGCTCCGGTCATCGCCGCCGGGGCGACCCTGATGCTGCTCGCCGTCGGGCTCTGGGCCGTCATGCCCGAGCGGCACTTCCATCCGACGCCGCGCGGCGACCGCGAGACCTTCGGGCACCTCAAGGACCAGTTCTTCGCAGGGCTCCGCATCGCGCGTGGCCGGCAGGTCGTGCGCGTCTTCCTCCTGGTCAGCCTGCTCGTCGGGCTCGCGAGCGAGGTCTTCGACCGGCTCTGGCGCGTCCGGGTGCTCGACACGTTCGCGATGCCGGCGATCTTCGGCGGTGACGAGGCGATCGCCTTCGCCGTCTTCGCGCTGATCGGCACCGTCGTCTCCCTCGCCGCGTCGCTGGCGAGCGGACGCTGGCTGCCACGGCGGGTGGTCGACACGGACCCCGGCCTGCCCGTGGCCATCGCGGCGCTGGTCCAGGTCGTGGCGGTCGTCGGCGTCGCCCTGCTCGGGAACCTGTGGCTCGCGCTCGCCTGCGTCTGGCTGCGCGGGGCCGCGATGGCGTTCAGTGGTCCCATCGAGGCGACGTGGGTCAACCGCAACCTCGACGGCTCCACCCGCGCCACGGTGCTGTCGATGAACAGCCAGGCGAACGCCATCGGCCAGGTCGCGGGCGGACCGCCGCTCGGTGCGCTCGCGACCCGGACGTCGATCCCCGTCGCGCTGGTCGTCGCTGCGGTCGTGCAGGCACCGACGGTCCTTGCCTTCTTCCGGATCCGCCGCGCCGCCGGCGCCACCGCAACGGTCAGCGCGTCGGTGCCCGTCGAGTGAGCGTCTCGCCCTGCTCAGGGGACGAGGCGTCCTCAGCGGGGGTAGGTGCGGACCTCGGTCGCCTTGACCGCGGCCCACACGTCCTGTCCGACCTGCAGCCCGAGCGCGGTGACCGACTCGAGCGTCACCTCGGCGGTGAGCGGCACGTCCCCGACGAGTCCCACCCGCGCCGACTGACCCTGCATCGTCACGGAGGCGATGCGCAGTCGCCACGCGTTGCGCGGCGACCCCTCCGGTGTGTGCAGGTGCAGTGACACGGCGCTCGGCGGGATCGTGGCCCACACCGCACCCTCCGTCGGGCTCGTCGTGACGATGAGCCCACCGTCACCGGTATGCACGTGACCATGTGAATCACCCTGTGCGGCATACAGGTTGAGGCCCACTACAGTGCCGACGTAGGCGCTCCGCGGCTCGCGCAGCACCTCGGCGGGCGTGCCCGTCTGGCTGACGCGGCCGTCCTCGATGAAGACGAGGTGGTCGGCGAGCGTCAACGCGTCGAGCGGGTCGTGCGTGACGAGCACCGTCACGCCGTCGTATGCCGTCAGGCGGGCTGCGAGGTCGCTGCGGGTGCGTGCGCGGGTGTCCGGGTCAAGGGCGGAGAGCGGCTCGTCGAGGAGGAGCAGTGCCGGGTCGGTGGCGAGGGCGCGGGCCAGTGCGACGCGGGCCCGCTGGCCTGACGAGAGCTCGTGCGGCCTCCACGCCGCGCGGTCGGCGAGCCCGACC
>NZ_JBFULD010000458.1:0-2460 GCF_056400505.1 Terrabacter sp. P5_B1 | reverse complement strand
CCCTCGAGGAGGGAGCTGGCACTTTCGGGTCGAGAGTGCCAACAGGAAGAAATCTAGGTTTCGGTTAGCACTCGGTCAAGTCGAGTGCCAACCCTCGGGGGGCACGGGCCTTGACGGCCCTGCGCCCCGAGCACCCCGAACCACCTCCCTCGGCTGGCTCCCAGCACTGCCGGGGGCTGCGTCACGACGCCTGCGAGGATGGTGGGCATGGATGCCGCCATGGTCGATCGCCTCTCAGCGGGTGAGGGCTGGGCGCTGCTCCAGTCGCTTCCTCCCTACGACGAGGCCGGGTCGCTGCACCTGCAGGACCGGCTGCGCGAGGCAGGCTTCGCGGCGGACCTCGTCGCGGCCGCGATGACCCAGTCGCGGCTGCGCGCCCGCGGCACCGACAAGTTCGGCGACTTCGCCGCGGGGATGCTCTTCACGCCCGACGGGCTCGAGCAGGCGACGCGGCTCGCCATCGCGGCCCGCCACGCGCACCGGTATGCCGCTGCGGGCGTCCGCGACCTCTACGACCTCGGGTGCGGGCTGGGCGCTGACGCCATGGCGTTCGCCGGCCTCGACCTGACGGTCCACGCCGTCGACGCCGACGACGCGACCGCCCGCATCGCCGCCGTCAACCTGCGCCACTGGCCGTCGGCGCGGGTGTCGCACGGGCTCGCCGAGGACGTACGCCTGCCGCAGGGTGAGGGCGCCCGCCGCCTCGGCCTGTGGCTCGACCCCGCCCGCCGCGTCACCGGTGTTGCCGACGTCAACGGCCGCACCAAACGCATCTTCTCGCTCGACGCCATCTCGCCGACGTGGTCGCAGGTGCTGGACTTCGCCGACGCGGTGCCCGCGACCGGCGCGAAGCTCTCCCCCGCGTTCCCGCACGGCGCGGTCCCGCCGGGCGCCGAGGCGCAGTGGACGTCCTGGCACGGCGAGGTGCTCGAGTGTGCGGTCTGGTGGGGCCCGCTCGTCACCACCACGGGCCGCACGGCCGCGGTGTGCACCGAGACCTCGACGTCGGTCGTCACCGAGGCCGACGCGTCCGAAGGCGGTCAGCGGCCGTCCCTCGCGTCGGTGGGCGACATCGGCGAATGGCTCCACGAGCCCGACCGAGCCGTCATCCGCGCCGGGCTCACCGGAGCCCTCGTCGCTGCGGTCGACGGCGCCGAGCTGGCCTCCGGCGTCGGCTACGTGACGAGCGGCCAGCCGAGGGAGCTGCCGTGGGCCCGGCGCTACCGGGTCGTCGAGGCGATGCCGCTGTCGACCAAGCGCCTCGCACGGTGGCTGCGCGACCACGGCCACGACCGCGTGACGATCAAGAAGCGTGGCGTGACCCTCGACGCCGACCTGCTCCGCCGGCAGCTGAAGATGACCGGGCGCGGCAAGGGCGGTTCCGAGGCGACGCTCGTCCTGACCCGGGTCGGCGGCGGCCAGGTCGCCCTCGTCGTGACCCCCGCCTGACCGCGCCCGTCCGCGCCCGTCCGCGCCCGTCCGCACCGTCTGTCTCGTCTGCCTCGTCTGCACCCGGCTCCCGGTCGTCCGCCGACGTCGTGCCAGATGGTGTGCCCGATGGTGCTGCGTCCGATGGGGTGATCACCCCACCAGGCGCAGCACCATCGGCAGGTTCACGGCCAGGCGGGCACGCGCCGCTCAGGCCGGTGCGGCCGCGTACAGCTCGTGCAGGGCGCCCCACGTGGCATCCCAGTCGGGCCCGGGCGTGCCTGCGAGGTGGGCGTCGAGTGAGCGGACGTAGGTGTCCCAGCCCGCGGCATACCCCGGCGCCTGGGAGCCGGCGAGCCGCTCGTGGCGCAGCACGAGTCGCGAGCCCAGCCCGTCCTCGGCGATCTCCACCGTCACGAGGGACGGCACGTCACGCACCGGCCACTCCCAGACCAGCCGGGTCGGCGCCTCGCACGTGACGACGCGGCACTGTGGGGCGTCGGCATCGTCGAAGTGGATGGTGAAGCTGCCTCCCGGACGCAGGTCGCCGGTCACAGGAGCGAACCAGCGCTCGAGTCGCTCGGGCTCGGTGCACGCCTGCCAGAGGTCCGCGGGGGTCGTCGCGTAGTGCCGGTCGAAGACCACCGCCACCGTGTCTCCGTCGCGCTCGATCCGGCCCAGCACCTGTGTCAGCTCGCCCATCCCCGCTCCCCTCATCGGCCGGCGCCGTCCCAAGCTAACGTAACTCATCGGTTACGTAACATGCAAGGTACTGATCTTGGCAGTCAGAGGGCGGCGTCCGGCTGCGCCCCGACCCAGCGCACCGCCGCCGCGCCCGCCCTGTTCGCCGCCTCGAGCGCGGCTCGTCGGTCTGCGCCACCCGCGAGCGCCGCGGCGAGCGCACCGCAGAACGCGTCCCCGGCTCCGACCGTGTCGCCCACCWCCCCGGCCGGCACGCGTATGCCGTCGACGCCGTCCATCCCCCACCGTGCTCCCGCCGCGCCGAAGGTCACGAGCAGCGACTGCGGCACG
>NZ_JBFULD010000457.1:0-2483 GCF_056400505.1 Terrabacter sp. P5_B1 | reverse complement strand
CTGTGGGTCCGCCGAGATCAGCGAGTGATCAGAGAGCGCGGACGCGCATCGCCTGCGGGCCCTTGGGACCCTGCTCGACGTCGAACTCGACGGCCTGGTTCTCCTCGAGGCTGCGGTAGCCGTTGCCCGTGATCTCCGAGTAGTGGACGAAGACGTCGGGACCMTCGGTCGGGGCGATGAAGCCGAAGCCCTTCTCCGAGTTGAACCACTTGACGGTTCCCTGTGCCATGTTTTCTCCTTTGGGTGGAAGTGAGCCGTTGCTTGTCAGCGACTCCGCGGCCGGCAGAGACGCGACCACTCCAGAAACCCTGAAGAAACAGTTGCGCTCGCAATGCGTTCCTTGCGAGCGTGTGAACACACGAGCACCAAAAACGCCGACCGGTGACGCAACCATAACCGACTCGACAGCCCCGGCGACAATTGCGGCGCGTCCGGGAACAGCCGACGTCAGTCCAGCCGGTCCGCTGCGACGACACCGCGCAGCACGCTGTCGCTCGCCCGGCGGGCCGTCGTCGCGAGGGCGGGGTCCGCGGCGTCGGTGAGCTGTCCCAGCAGGTCGATGACCTGCTTGCACCGCCGCACGAAGTCACCCGCGGCCAGGTCGGTCCCGCGCAGGACGTCCTCGAGCCGCTGCCCGCTCGCCCACCGGTGCATCGACCAGGCGAGGCCACCGTCCGGCATACCCGTGCGGGGCAGCGCGAGAGCGCCCTCGGCGTCCTCGAGGTCGGACCAGATCCGGATCATCCGGTCGTACGCCTCGCGGACGTCGTCGTTGGGCCACCGCGGGGTGAGGCCGCCCTCCTCGCGGCGCGGCTCGTGCACGAGCGTCGAGACGACGGCTGCCAGCGACGCCGGGTCGAGGCGGCGCCACACGCCCTCGCGCAGCGACTCGGCCGCGAGCAGGTCCTTCTCGGTATAGAGCTGGCGCAGCCGGTCGCCGTTGGCGGTGATCGTCTGTCCGCCGTCGCCGAGGTAGCCCATCTCGACGAGCAGCTCGCAGATGCGGTCGAAGGTCTTGGCGACCGAGTTCGTGCGGCCGTCCACCTTGCGCTGGATGCCGTCGGTCTCGCGCCTCAGGCGCCACCAGCGCTCCGCCCAGCGGGCGTGGTTCTCACGGTCCGGACAGCGATGGCACGGGTGCGCCTTCATCCGCCGGCGCAGCTCGTCGACCCGGTCGTCCGTCGGGTCGACGTCGGCCTGGCGCCGACGGGGCGGCGGGTCGTGCGGCATCGTCGCCCGCAGCGTCGCGGCGAGGTCGCGGCGGGCCTTGGGGTTGCGGGCGTTGAACTGCCTGGGCACGCGCATCGAGCCGAGCGGCTCGAGCGGAGTGGGCACGTCGTGCAGCGTCAGGCGCCGCAGCTGGTGGTCCTCGGTGACGACGGCCGGCGATGCCGACTCTCCCCGGCCCCCGCGGTTCGGCATGACGACGACGGCCAGACCGCTGTGTCGTCCTGCCGGGATGCGCACGATGTCCCCGATCTTCAGCTCCTCCAGGGAGATCGCCGCGGCTGTCCGCATCGACGCGGACCGGGCCTTGGCGCCCTCCTTCTCGACGTCGCGGATCTCGTTGCGGATCGCGGCGTACTCGGTGAAGTCGCCGAGATGGCAGGTCATCTGCTCGGCGTAGCCGACGAGAGCCTCCTCGTTGCGCCGCACCGTGCGGACGAAACCGACGACGGCACGGTCGGCCTGGAACTGGGCGAACGAGGTCTCGAGGATCTCGCGGGCACTCTCGCGACCGAACTGTCGGACGAGGTTGACCGCCATGTTGTACGTCGGCCGGAAGCTCGAGCGCAGCGGGTAGGTGCGCGTCGATGCGAGGCCCGCGACCCCGGCCGGGTCGAGACCACGGTTCCAGAGCACCACGGCGTGACCTTCGATGTCGATGCCGCGCCGTCCGGCCCGGCCGGTCAGCTGGGTGTACTCAGCCGGTGAGATGTCGACGTGGTTCTCACCGTTGAACTTGACCAGCTTCTCGAGCACGACGGTGCGCGCCGGCATGTTGATGCCGAGCGCCAGGGTCTCGGTGGCGAAGACGGCCCGAACCCGTCCGGCGGTGAAGAGCTCCTCGACGATCTCGCGGAAGGTCGGCAGCATGCCGGCGTGGTGTGCGGCGAAGCCCCGAGAGATGCCGTCGACGAAGTCCCAGTAGCCGAGCACCGTGAGGTCCTCCTCGGCCAGGCCCTGGATGCGCTCCTCGACGAGGCGCCGGTTCGCCTCTCCCTCCGACTCGGGGATGAGCCGCATGCCGCTCGACAGGAGCTGGCCCACGGCACCGTCGCAGCCGGCCCGGCTGAAGATGAAGGTGATGGCGGGCAGCAGGCCCTCTCGCTCGAGCCGCTCGATGACCTCGGCACGCGTCGCACCGCCACCGGGACGTCCGCCGCGCGAGAAGCCGCGGCCGGCGTCGCCACCACCCGGGCCGCCGCGACCGGACGGCGCGTCGTTGCCCCGGCGTCCGCGGCCTGCCCAGTCGTCACGAC
>NZ_JBFULD010000456.1:0-2495 GCF_056400505.1 Terrabacter sp. P5_B1 | reverse complement strand
GGGGATCGGGCGCAACCTGTCGGTCGGCCAGGCCACCCTGCCGGCCATCGCCGTCGAGCAGGGCGGCGGACCGCTCGGCAACCGTCTGCTGCTGCTGCGCCCCTCTGACGACGTCGTGGACTTCGTCCTCGCCGGCCAGGAGCCGGGTGAGCCGCTGCGCGACCTCGACCGGGCCCCCGACGCCGACGACGCCGCCGTCGTCGACGCCGTCGCCAACATCGTCGGGGGCCGGGGCGCCGACTCGCTCGACTCCAAGGCCCTGGCCCGTCTCGGCATCGGTTTCGTCCAGGTGCGTGCGACGGCCGACTCCGCGCTCGCTCGGCGCCTGGACTCCTCGCAGGGCCTGAGCCGCCTCGGCTCGAGCCAGCTGGGCATCCTCTGGAAGGTCCAGCCGCTACCGGTCGTCGCCGGTGTGCAGGCGGCCACGTCGCCGTCCCGGGCGCGGCTCGTCGACGCTGACGGCGCGCTGCTGCAGGTCGTGCCCACGGCGGGGCCGCATGCCGCCGTCGACACGACGATCCCGGCCGGCACCGCCCCCCGCTTCGTCGTCCTGGCCGAGCCCAACGAGTGGTCCCGACAGGCGCTCGTGACCTTCGACGGCCGTCGGCTCGAGCCGGTGGTCGGTGCTGCACAACCGACGTATGCCCTGCCGACCACCCCGGGCGCTCTCCAGGTCGACCTCGCGGCCGCGCAGCCGTGGTGGCGCCTGGGTCAGGCGGTGCTGCTCGCGTTCGTGGTGTTCATGGCCGTGCCCTTCGGCAACCGACGCTCGAGGAGGCGCACATGAGGAACGTGTCCGGCATCGTCCGGGCGGCAGCCGTCGCTGTGGTCGCCGGCGGCCTCGCGGTCGGCGCGACCCGGGTGAGCGGCTCCGTGCAGCTCGCGAAGCCCGGCGAACGCGTCGGCCTTCCCGAGTCGTCCAGCGTGCTGGTCGACGCCGCCTCGCTCGTGTGCCCCGGGCAGCAGCGCCTCGGCGGCACCGGCCTGCGCGACGTGCGGGGCACCGTCGCGGTCGCTGCAGCGTCCCCGGACGCCGGGGTCGTCGCAGGCGCGCCCGGCACCGGGTCGGGCAGCGTCCAGCTCCTCGGTGGACCGTCGGCGACAGGTCTGGCCCAGACCGCCGACCGGGGCGTGGTCGCCTCAGCCGGGGTGAGCGCCCCCGACGTCGTCATCGCCAGGGCGAGCGGCATCCTGGCTCCCGGCCTCGTGGCCACCCAGGTGTGGCGGCACACCGGCGACGACGACCGCGGACTCACGGTGACGCCGTGCCAGCTGCCGTCGTCCGACGTGTGGCTCGTCGGTGGTGGGGGTGGCGCGTCCCGCACCGAGCGCATCATCGTCAGCAACCCCGGGGCGAATGCCGTCTCCGTCTCCTTCGAGGCGCTCGGGACCTCCGGGCGCATCGACACGGCGGCCGGCCGGGACGTCTCCGTCCCGCCGCTGTCCCGCGAGGTCCTCTCGCTCGACGCCATCGCGCCCGACGAGGCAGCCCCCGTCGTCCATGTCACCGCCACCGGTGGCGTGGTGTCCGCCGTGCTCGACGACCAGTGGATCCTCGGTGCCACGGGGCGCGGCATCGACGACGCGACCCGGGCGGCCTCGCCCGGCACCGACCTCGTCGTGCCCGGTGTCGAGACGGGTGGTGCGACCTCCCTGCGTCTGGCCAATCCCGGCGACGCAGAGGCCCTGGCCCAGGTGCGGCTGCTCACCGACAAGGGTGCCGTGCAGCCCGACAACCTCCGGGCGGTCCGCGTTCCCGCCGGGTCGACCCTCGACGTCCCGCTCCCGGCCAACAGCGCGGCCATGGGCCTCGGCATCCGTGCCGACCGGCCCCTCGTCGCGGCGGCCTGGGCCGAGCGTCGTGCGGCCACCGCGGACCGGATGGGTGACTTCGCCTGGACGGCGGCGACGCCCGCCCTGCGCGGCGTGGCCGGCGTCCTCCTGCCCGGCCTCAAGGGAACGACGAAACGCCTTCTGCTGACTGCGGGTCCGGCGCCGGCCAGCGCCCAGGTGCGCCTCGGGACCGGCAGCGCGGCGAAGCTCTCGACCGTCGCGGTGCCGGCCGACTCGACCGTGGCCGTCGCCGTGGGTGACGCCGACGCGGTCTGGGTCAGCCCGACAGCCGGCGCGGTCCGAGCCGCCGTCTCCGTGGCTGGTGTCGACGGGGGAGTGCCGTTCTTCTCGGTGGCCTCGCTCAGCGACGCGCCCGTGCGGGCACTGTCGGTCCCGGTGCGTCAGGTGCGCAACTGACGGGTCGTGGCCTCGCCGTGACCGCCGGCACCGCTCACTCGCCGAAGCCGGGGTCCAGCTCCTCGGGGGAGACACCGAGCAGGCCCGCCACCTGTTCGGTCACGATGTCGGCGACCAGCGCAGCGACGTCGCGACGGTCGGTGACCCGCGTCTCGACCGGGCGCCTGTAGACGACGATGCGCGCCGCGCGGGCGCTCGTCGCCGGGAAGAGCCGGCCGAGCGGGACCTCTCGGTGGTCCCAGGGG
>NZ_JBFULD010000455.1:0-2499 GCF_056400505.1 Terrabacter sp. P5_B1 | reverse complement strand
GCCTGGCCCGGCTCGAGTACCGCGGCTACGACTCCGCCGGCGTGGCGCTGCTCGACGGCGGCCACGTCGAGACCCGCAAGAAGTCGGGCAAGCTCGCCAACCTCGTGGCCGAGCTCGACGCCGACCCGCTCCCGGCGTCGACGACCGGCATCGGCCACACGCGCTGGGCCACGCACGGCGGTCCGACCGACCAGAACGCCCACCCGCACCGGGGTGGCGAGGACGGCAAGCTCGCCCTCATCCACAACGGCATCATCGAGAACTTCCACGCCCTGAAGCAGGGACTGCTCGCCGACGGCGTCGTGTTCACGAGCGAGACCGACACCGAGGTCGTCGCGCACCTGCTCGCCGCCGCCTACGAGCGCGAGCACGACCTGACCTCCGCGATGCGGGTCGTCGTCGCCGACCTCGAGGGAGCCTTCACGCTCCTCGCGATCCACGCCGACCAGCCCGGCGTCGTCGTCGGCGCCCGCCGCAACAGCCCGCTCGTGGTCGGCCTCGGCGACGATGCGAACTACCTCGGCTCCGACGTCGCCGCCTTCATCGGCCACACCCGCCACGCGCTCGAGCTCGCCCAGGACCAGATCGTCACGATCACACCCGACGGTGCCTCGGTCATCAACTTCGACGGCACGCCGGCGGAGGGCAAGGCCTACGAGGTGACGTGGGACGCCGCCGCCGCCGAGAAGGGCGGTTACGCGACCTTCATGGAGAAGGAGATCCACGACCAGCCGCACGCCGTGGCCGACACGCTGCTGGGTCGCACCGACGCGGACGGCCGCCTCGTCCTCGACGAGATGAGCGTCTCCGAGGAGCAGCTGCGCGCGGTCGACCGCATCACCATCGTGGCCTGCGGCACCGCGGCCTACGCCGGCATGGTCGCGAAGTACGCCATCGAGCACTGGACGCGCATCCCCGTCGAGGTCGCGCTCGCGCACGAGTTCCGCTACTGCGACCCCATCGTCAACGACCGCACGCTCGTCGTCTCCATCAGCCAGTCCGGCGAGACGATGGACACCCTGATGGCCGTCAAGCACGCCCGCGAGCTCGGCGCCGTCACGGTGTCGGTGTGCAACACCCACGGCTCGACCATCCCGCGCGAGTCCGACGCGGTGCTCTACACGCACGCCGGCCCCGAGATCGCGGTCGCCTCGACGAAGGCGTTCCTGGCGCAGATCACCGCCTGCTACGTGCTCGGTCTCTATCTCGCCCAGCTGCGCGGCGGCTCCTACGCGGACGACGCGCAGTCGGTCATGAAGGAGCTCGGCGGCGTCCCGGCCAAGATCGAGACGCTGCTCGGCCAGATGGACCGGGTCAAGGAGGTCGCCGGCTTCATGGCCGACACCCGCTCGGTGCTCTTCCTGGGCCGCCACGTCGGCTACCCGATCGCCATGGAGGGCGCGCTCAAGCTCAAGGAGCTCGCCTACATCCACGCCGAGGGGTTCGCCGCCGGCGAGCTCAAGCACGGACCGATCGCGCTCATCGAGCCCGGTCAGCCGGTCTTCGTCGTCGTGCCGTCGCCGACGAGCGAGCACGGCCTGCACGGCAAGGTCGTGAGCAACATCCAGGAGATCCGCGCCCGCGGCGCCCGCACCCTCGTCATCGCCGAGGAGGGCGACGACTCGGTCGCGCCGTTCGCCGACGAGGTGATCCGGGTGCCTGCGACGTCACCGCTGCTCGCGCCGCTGCTCACCGTCGTGCCGCTGCAGGTCTTCGCCCTGTGGCTCTCGACCGCCAAGGGCCTCGACGTCGACCAGCCGCGCAACCTCGCCAAGTCGGTCACGGTCGAGTGACGTGATCGTGGGGGTCGGTATCGACGTCGTGGACATCGAGCGTTTCGAGGCGACCCTCGAGCGCACCCCGGCGCTGCGCGAGCGGCTCTTCACCGTCGAGGAGCGCCACCTCGGCATCGCCTCCCTCGCCGCGCGGTTCGCGGCCAAGGAGGCCTTGGCCAAGTCCCTCGGCGCGCCGGTCGGCCTGCACTGGACCGATGCCCGGGTCGTGTCGGACGACGACGGGCGTCCCTCGCTCGAGATCGGCGGGACGGTTCTCGCACGGGCCAACGACCTCGGCGTCGACTCCTTCCACGTCTCCCTGTCCCACGACGCGGGCGTCGCGTCGGCCGTCGTCATCGCGGAGGGCTGATGATCCGCGCACACTCCGTCGAGGCCGTCCGGGCGGCCGAGGCCGCCGCCATGGCGCAGCTGCCCGAGGGTGAGCTCATGTCGCGCGCCGCGCTCGGCCTCGCCGAGGTCGCCGCGGCGCGCCTCGACGACACCGACGGCACCACCGTCGTCGGGCTCGTCGGCGCGGGCGACAACGGTGGCGACACGTTGTATGCCGTCGCCCACCTCGCCGAGTCGGGCTTCGCCTGCGCCGTGGTGCTGGTTCCGGCAGCCGGCCGCTCGGGCGTGCACGCGGCTGCCCTCGCGGCCACGGAGGCGGCCGGGGTCATGGTCCGCGTGGCCGCCGACGACCCGGACGCCGCGGCCCACGTGG
>NZ_JBFULD010000454.1:0-2500 GCF_056400505.1 Terrabacter sp. P5_B1 | reverse complement strand
GACGTAGGCCACGCCGAGCTGGTCGGCGATCGTGCGCAACGTGGGCTCGCTGACGACCGACCGGGCGTCCTCTCCGGTGGCGGGGTCCTTGATGTAGTCGCGGCTCGTGTCGAACCGCGACCGGGTCGCCTTCATCCGGCCCCCGGTGGTCGTGCCGTATCCGAGCACCGCCCCACCGTTGATGAGCCGCCTGTCGATGGCGAACGGCGCCGGCGCGTCGGCAGCCGTCTGCTCGCCGTCGCCGAGGTAGTAGACGATGCGCCCACGCTCGGGCGTCCGCGCGTCGGCCTGCCCGAGCAGCTCCTTCAGCCGGTCCTTGGCCTCGCTCACCGAGGTGCCCCGCGAGACCTCGTAGGACTCGGGCAGGAGGGTCTCGACCGCCGCGTCGAGCGCCGTCGTGTCCGTCGTCAGCGGTAGGCGGACTCGCGACGCCTGGTCGAACGTCACGACCGAGTAGCGCGCACCGGGCAGCGCTGCCGCGATGGCCGAGATGTCCGAGGACACCCCCTCGAGCCGAGGCCGCTCGTTGCCGTAGTCCTCCGCGATGATGCTGCTCGTCGTGTCGACGACGAAGTAGACGTTGAGGTTGGCGGCGGTGGTGTCGACCTGCTCCCCCGGCACCCCCGGGAGGAGCGCCGCCGTCGCTAGGAGCACCACCGCCACCGTGAGCCGCCAGTGCGTCGACCGCGACTCGCCCGGCACGGAGCGCGACGAGGGGTTCCACCACACGGCCGCCAGGGCGGCGACGACGAGGACGAGCAGGAGCGGCCACGGAGCGACGGGGAGCAGGTTCACGACGACCACCTCCGGGTCGCGCCGATGACCCCGACGAGGCCGATCCCGGCGAGGGTGATCGGCAGGGTCGGGTTGTCGGAGTGGAGCGAGCGGGATGCCGCGTCGACGAGCGTCGCCTCCTGGGCGTCGACCGAGTCCACGATGCCCTTGATGGCCGACTGGTCACTCATCGCGAAGTACTGCCCGCCCGTGCCGCTGACGACCTTTCGCATCGCCATGGCCTCCTGGTCGGCGCCGTCCTCCTCGGGGTTGAGCCCGTAGACGCGGACGCCCTTGGCCCTGGCCAGCTGCCCCGCCTCGTCCACGGTGATGATGGGGCGTCCGGCGAGGTGGTTGTCCGTCGCGAAGACGACCGAGCGCGCCCGTTGCAGGTCGACCTTGTCGAAGCTCGAGACGCACGTGGCGAGCCCGTCGCCGATGAGCGAGGTGCCGCGACCGTTGGAGGTGCCGGCGAAGAACGAGTCGTATCCCGGCTCGCCGGTGAGCGCGCGCCCCGCCGAGTCGAGCTCGCCGTTGATGAAGTCGTAGTCGTCGGTGAGCGGGAAGACGGTCGCCGCGGAGCTGTTGAAGATGACGAGCCCGATGCGCTCGCCCTCGAAGCTCTTCACGAGAGACCTGAACGTCGTCACCAGCGTCGCGTCGTAGGCCGCCATCGAGCCGGAGACGTCGAGGCACAGCATGATGTCGCGGCTGCGCGTCTGCGGCTTGTCGACCGTCGTGTCGAGCGGGCGCGCAGCGCCGACCAACGCCGCCCCACCGAGGAGCACGGCGCTCGACGCGAGCACCATCATCCGGATCCGGTGCCGGCGCAGCGCGCGGCGGAACTCCGGCAGGTCGGTGAGCGTGCTCGAGTTGGCGACCGCTGCCGAGGCGCGCGCCTGCCGGCGGGACCTGAGGCGGTACACGGCATACGCCAGCAGGAGCGCGAGCAGCGTCCCGAGCGCGAGGACCCCGGGCCACTTGAGGTCGAGTCCGCTCAGCTCCACCGCGCCACCACCTGCTTGGCGACCGTGCCGGCGCCGGTGAGCGTCGCGGTCTCGCGCGGAGCGAACTCACCCGGGTAGAGCGTGCCGACCACCTCGGAGACGGGCGTCAGCCGCGAGCCCTTCGCGTTGAGCTCGGTGAGCGTCATCGTCGGCGCGTCGATCCCGGAGACCTCCTGCACGAAGTGGCGCACGAGGACGCTGAGCTGCTGGTGCGCCCGGCGCTGGCTGATCTCCCCTGCCGCTGCCTGACGCAGGACGAGGTCGATCTGTTGCGTGTAGTCGGCCCGCAGCCGACTCAGCCGGTCCGGCGTGACGCGAGGCGGCACGACGACCTTCCTCTCCCGCGTCGACCACCACACCCAGACGTACCAGGCAGCCACGAGCGCAAGGACAGCGATGCCGATCCACAGCCACCGGCCGGCATACGGGTCGGGGGCGTAGAAGCCCGGCGGCGGGGCGTCAGCGGCGGGCACGGCGCTGCCTCTCGAGGAGGGCGAAGACGGCGGACACGACCTCGTCGGACGACCCGAGGCGGGCGTGGTTGATGCCGCGGCGGTCGAGCAGGGCCGTGGTGCGCTGCACCCGGTCCCTGACGGACGCGGCGTACGCCGCGCGCACCCGGGGGTCGAGCCGCACCAGCGTCGGCAGGGCGTAGGTGTCGGCGACGTCGTAGGCCGTCCGGTTGCCGTCCAGGGCGGTCGGGTCGGCGTCCTCGACGG
>NZ_JBFULD010000453.1:0-2535 GCF_056400505.1 Terrabacter sp. P5_B1 | reverse complement strand
GACCGATCTGCCGGACGTGCGCGAGCGCGCAGACGCCGCGCGCGAGGCATGCACGAAGCTGCGGTTCCACGAGGCGCTGCGCCGGCGCATCCCCGAGGCCTCGGCCGAGTCGCGCGTCCGCGGCGCCCAGGCGAGCGCGGCCCTCGACGGTGCGGAGTTCCCCGTCGACGTCGTGCGCGAGCTCATGAGCGGCGCCCGCGACTGGCCCGAGGACCTCGATCCAGGACTGCTCGCGCTCAAGGGCGCCGTCGCTGCGACTGCCGAGAGCGAGCGCGTCGTCTCGCTCGTGCGCACCGCTCCGCTCCAGGCGCTGGCCCGCCTCCACGTCGCGGCCGCCTCGCCCGTCGTCAGCGGCGACGCACTGGGTCGCCCGCGGATCGGCGACGAGGGCTGCTCCGAGCTCGTCGACCTCGGTCCGGCTCCGCCGCCCACGGTCGTCGCTGCCCGGCTGGCCTCCCTGTCGGACGTCATCGTCGCCGCGGCGGGGAGCAATCGGGTCCCGGCCGCCGTCGTTGCCGCCCTCGTGCACGCCGAGATCACGGCGGTGCGCCCCTTCGTCCACGGCAACGGCCTCGTCGCCCGGGCCATGGAGCGGGCCCTCGTCCAGGCCCTCGGGCTCGATCCGACCGGCGTCGCCGTCCCCGAGGCCGGCCACGTCAGCAACGGCGGGCCGGCCTACCTGGGTGCGCTCACGGCATACGCCCAAGGAGGTGCCGCCGGCGTCGGGCTGTGGCTCTCGCAGGCAGGCGAGGCGATGGTCCGCGGGGCCGCCGAGGGGACTCGGATCAGCGATGCGGTGCGTGCGGGACGGTTGAGCTGAGCCCCGCCGGCGCGCGTTCGTGCCGATTCGTGCGGGATGTCCAGCCGGGTGGACACTTTCTCGGCCGGCGAAGCAGGTAAGGGGTGTCGCCACGCCGACGGTCTGGAGTAGAACGGTCTCAGGAACCACACATCGCCGGGAGGCGTAGACCGGATCCGCAAGACAGCAGTCTCGAGAAGATGCCGAGTACCCACGCGAGAGCAGTTCACTTGGAACCGTCCACCCCCGGGCGCACAACCGGGGCGACACTTTGAGAATGCACGCCTGGTAGCCCGGAACTTCTCTGGAGGTCCTCCGACCGACGGTCGGAGGACCTCCGTCCTGTGTCGGAGTCTCCTGTCTTTGACGCTCAAAGTGCACGATTTTCTCGTGTCATGACATCACCGGAGAAATCACCGCGTGTCGTGACAACTCGGTTTGCAATCCCGGGGTCCAACAGCCACCATTGATGGTGGTGCTCCCCTCACGGGTCGAGCGCCGACGCGGTCTGGCTCCTCCCCCCCGGCGCCAGTCTCGTGAGGTGGCCTTCGTCTCCCCCCGGACGAGGGCCACCATTATTTTCCCCGGCTGTTCCCGTGGGTTTCGCGGTCCGCGAGTTGTCCACACCTCTTCGGGGTCGAGCCCGTCTGTCCACCGGCGGGCGTATGCCGCTGGGCGGCCTCGAGCGTCTGGACGACGGTTGGCGCATGGGAAACGTCATCGCCTTCATGCCGGCCTCCGGTGGGGTCGGCTCCTCCACCCTCGCAGCCGCCGTCGCGGTCCGCGCCGCTGCAGCGGGACGGACGGTCGTCGCGGTCGACCTCGATGCGCTGGCCGGGTGTCTCGACGTCCTGTTCGGCTTGGAGCAGGAGCGCGGGTGGCGTTGGCGCGAGCTCACCGAGGTCGCTGGTGTCGTCGACGGCCTGGGGCTCGCCGACAGGCTGCCGGTGTCCTGCGGAGTGCCGGTGCTGTCGGGGCGCAGCGTCGCGGGCTGGGCATCGCCGGGTGCTGGGGCGACCAGAGGCGGAGGCGGTGGTGATGGAGGTGGTGGCAGAGGTGCTGGCAGAGGTGGTGGCGACGGGACCAGGGGTGTCGGGGATGTGGCCGCCCGCTGGCTGGACACCGTGCCCGATGTCGTGGCCGGACTGGCCGACGCCCACGCCCTGACGGTCCTCGACCTGCCTCGCGACCCCGCCGTGCTCGATGCCGTCGGCCTGCTCGTCGATGCGGTCGTGGTGGTGGTAGGCACGCAGGTGCCCCAGCTCGCGGCCGCCTCCGCTGTCGTGTCGGGCGCGCGCGGACTGCTCCGCGGTCTTCGGGACAGCGGCAGGTCGTGGGACGCCGAGCCCCTCCTGCCCATCGAGCCCTGGGTGGTGCTGCGCGGTCAGCGCGTCGAGGCCGACCTCGAGGACCTCGTCATGGACGAGCTCGACGTACCGCTCGTGGCCACCGTCCGAGACGATCGGCGCCTCGTCGCGGAGGCGACCGAGGGGCTGCCACCCGGCGCCCGCGGACGCGGAGAGGTCGTGCGCGCGGCCGACGAGCTGCTGCTGCGCCTCACCGACCAGGCCGTCGCCGCATGAGTGTCGAGCCGCGCCCGGGCGGCACCCTCACCCCGGCAGTGTGGCAGCGCGTCCGCGCCGGTGTCGGACCCGATGGCGCCGCGGTCAACGCCGTGGCCGAGCAGGAGCGCGGCGCCCTCGGTGCCCACCGCGTGGCCGAGACGAGGTCTGCAC
>NZ_JBFULD010000452.1:0-2553 GCF_056400505.1 Terrabacter sp. P5_B1 | reverse complement strand
GCCCTGCGTCGCGCCTACCGCGCGGCCCGCGGCGGCGCCAAGGGCGTTCGCGACGGGTGGCGCGCCGGCCGCTGAGCATCGGCGGCTCTCGACGTCCGGGGAAGGCCCCGTCGGCGGGTGCCTCACGGGCCGGGCGCTCGCGTATGCCGTCAGGCCGGGTCCCGCGTCCCGCCCGCCCGGCGCGCCCGGGACGACGGCGTGCCTAGAAGCCCTGGAGCACGAGGTAGGTGCAGAGGCCGACGATGACAGCCGTGACGAGGGTCGCCGCGGCCGTCGTCAGCGGGTGGTTGGCCAGGGCGCCCATGAGGCGCCGGTCCCGGGTGAAGAGCAGCAGCGGCACGAGGGTGCCGGGCAGGGCGAACGAGAGCACGACCTGGCTCCAGACCAGGGCGCTCGTCGGCTCGACGCCGAGCCAGAGCAGGATCAGGGCCGGCACGACCGCCACCAGCCGGCGCAGCAGTGGCGAGATCGGCCGGCGGCCGAAGCCCTGCATGACCACGTCACCCGTCTGGACCCCCACGAGGGTCGCCGCGAGACCGGAGGCCAGCAGCGCGACGGCCAGCATGGTGGCGGCGAGCTGGCCCACGTGGGCGAGCAGGGCGGCATACGCGGCCTCGATCCCCGCTCCCGCGCCCGACGGCAGCGCGGCGGAGATCACGACGAGACTGACGTTCGCGGCCCCGGCGACGGTCATCGCGATGACGACGCTGCCCACCGTGCGGCGGCCGGCGCGCAGCCGCTGGGCCAGGCGGTCGGGGTCGCCGGGGTGCAGGTCCGGGCCCGCGCCGGGGGTCGGCACGTCAACGCGGGAGGCGGCCGAGTGGAAGTGCAGCGCGTGGGGCATCACCGTCGCCCCGACGATCCCGACGGCGAGCAGCGCCGCGGACGAGTCGAGCGGCCCGGGGACGAGCGACCGCAGCAGGGCGACGCTGTCCACGTCGGCGATGCCGACCTGCCACGCCAGCGAGGCGATGATGACGACGAGCAGCACCAGCACGACGGACTCGAACTGGCTGCGACCATGGAACCTCAAGGCCAGCACGACGAGGCTGAACGCGGTGACGCACAGGGCCCCCACCATGATCGGCATCCCGAAGAGCAGCCGCAGGGCGATCGCGCCACCGACGATCTCGGCGAGGTCTGTCATCACCACGACGAGCTCCGCCTGGGCCCACAGCAGCACCCGGCCCACACCGGGGAAGCGCTCCGAGCTGTGCTCCGCGAGGCTCTTGCCGGTGACCATGCCGAGCTTGGCCGCGAGGTACTGGATGACCATCGCCGAGCCGCTCGCGAACACCACGACCCACACCAGGGAGTAGCCGTGCTCGGCGCCGGAGGTGATGTTGACGCCGAAGTTGCCCGGGTCGACGTAGGCGATCGCCGCCAGCAGCGCCGGGACGAGGGTGCGCGGGGCCCGGCGCACGCCACCGAGGCCGCGCGTCGGCGATCGGTGGTCTGCGCGAGGCTCCTGCGCCACTCGCTCGTTCATGGCAGAAGCATCGAGCCTCGAGCACCTCTGCGCCAACTGCCGTCTGGCGGGGCAGACCGTCCCGTCGTCAGCGCGCGGAAGCGATGCCGAGCAGGGCTGCGATCCCCAGTGCACTGCGCGGGTCGTAGGCGGCGGTCCACAGGCCTCCGTGCGCGGCGGCGAACGCCTCGTCCTGCCATGCGGTCGGCTGGCCCGGCGAACCGGTGCGTAGGTCGTGGACGAGCAGCGCGGCCATCAGCGTGTTCGCGGTGCCCGGCTCGAAGACCTCGATGCCGAACCGGTGGGCGCCGGCGTAGGCCGCCGCCAGCGCCCGGTTCTTCACGACCGAGCGGGTCCGCGTGGGCGGGGCGACCTTGAACGACACGAGACCGCCGTCGGCGCGGTATGCCGTCGCCCGCCATCGCTGGAGCCGCTTGGCGAGCAGGTAGTTGGGTCCTTGCTGGAGCACGACGCTGTCGTTGATGCCCGGGTCCTGGCCCGGCACGTAGTTGCGCCGCAGGAGCCGTCCCCCGCTGATGGTGCGCAGCGGCACCCGGAGCAGCTTCGAGGTGCGGCGGTGGGCGTAGCTGTCGACGGAGCGCTCGACCGCGGCGCCCGGCACGGCGAAGACGTCGGTCGGCGTCGCGAGGAAGGCGAGGGCGACGTCGTCTTGGCCCTTGGCCTCGACCACGTGCCGGGTCAGGGCGTCGACGGCCATCGAGACGCGGACGTTCGTCTCGCCGTCGGCGTAGACGTAGTTGCCGATCGCCAGCGGGCCCTCGAGGGCTGCCACCCACCGCGTGACGGACCCGAGGTCGTGGACGAGGTCACCGCCGGCACGCGCCGCAAGGGGGCCGTCACCCTGACGGACGGGCACGGTGACCGACCCGGCGAGTCGTCGCGTGTCGGCGATGAGCCTGTCCCACAGGTCTCTCCGGGGGAGGTCGACGGCCGCGACGTCGGCTCCCCACCGGAGCAGGGACCGCAGCGGCCCCATCTCCGCGGCTGCACCGAGCACCACCACGGTGCGGTCGGACAGGTCGAGCCACTCGGGGTTGTCGATGACACGGCCCACGGCCTCGGCG
>NZ_JBFULD010000451.1:0-2553 GCF_056400505.1 Terrabacter sp. P5_B1 | reverse complement strand
TCGCAGAACCGGGCCGTGCGCACCCTGGGGACGCTGGGCATCGAGTCCGCGAGCGTCGGCCGCGCCGGCGCCGTCGCGTCGACGAGCCCCCTCGCCCGAGACGCCCTGACCCCGGCCCGTCGCACGGCCCTGCTCGCCGGCGACCCCGTCTCCGACAGCGACGTCGTCAGCGGCACGCCGGTCCTCATCGAGGGCCGACCCACCGAGGCAGGCGGCATCGTCCTCGTCCAGCGCCGGTCGGACGCCACCGCCGACTCGGACCGGCTCGTGCGGCGGGTCCTGCTGGCCCTGCTCATCGCCGCCCTCGTGGCGGTCGTCGTCAGCATCATCGTGGCGCGGCGCGTGGCCCGTCCGCTGCACCGCACGGCCGAGGCGGCGCACGCCCTCGCGGCCGGGCGCCGCGACGTGCGCGTCCCCGTCGAGGGCCCCGCCGAGGTGGCCGAGGTCGCGAGCGCCCTGAACTCCCTCGCCGGATCGCTCTCTCGATCGGAGGGGCGCCAGCGCGACTTCCTCCTGTCGGTCTCGCACGACCTCCGAACGCCCCTCACCGGCATCAGCGGCTATGCCGAGTCCCTGGCGAGCGGTGTCGTGCCGGCCGAGGAGACGGCCCGGGTGGGCGGTGTCGTCCTCACCGAGGCCAAGCGGCTCGAGCGACTCGTCGGCGACCTCCTCGACCTCGCCCGGCTCGGGGCGGACCGGCCCAGCGTGACCCCGGAGGACACCGAWCTCGTCGCCCTCGGACGGGAGGTCGAGTCCGTCTGGTCGAGGCGGTGCTCCGCCGTCGGGGTGCCCTTCGCCTTCGTCCCGACCGTGGCCCAGGCCTGGACCGTCACCGACCCGGCGCGGGTGCGCCAGCTCGTCGACGGCCTCCTCGAGAACGCGCTTCGCGTCACGCCGTCCGGGCGACCGGTGCTCGTCGAGGTGCGGCACGAGCCGGGCTTCGACGTCATCGAGGTGCGTGACGGAGGGCCGGGCCTGACGGACGAGGACCTCGCCGTCGCCTTCGAGCCGTCGGTGCTGCACGAGCGCTACCGCGGCCTCCGACCCGTCGGCACCGGGCTCGGCCTCGCCATCGTCGCGCGGCTCGCCCACGTGCTCGGCGGCACCGTCGAGGCCGGGCACGCGGCAGAGGGAGGCGCCCGCTTCACCCTGCGCCTGCCCCACCCGACCACCCCGTGACGGCACGCGAGCCGGGGGGGCAGCGGACGGCATACCCCGGTGGAATGGTCGGGCCCGGGTCGGACCACCCGTAGAATGTGACCCGAGGGGAGTACTTCCTCGCGCGCTCCGGTCAGTACGGTGATCCCCGGTCACCCCGGTCCGCGGCTGACGGCAGTCGGTGAAGGAGACCTCAGACATCACGTTCTGAGGAGACCCATGCTCACTGCCCTGTCCGCCGCCACCCCGGCGCCGGCCGCGACGGCCACGGAGTCGATCGGCTCGCCGACGCTGTGGATCGCGACCCTCGCCGGCATCGCGGCGCTCTTCGTCATCGACTTCCTCATCACCCGCCGCCCGCACGACCCGAGCATGCGCGAGGCCATCGGCTGGTCGGCCGTCTACATCGCCGTCCCCGTCGCCTTCGGTGGCTGGCTCTGGTGGCAGTACGGCTCCCAGCAGGGCGTCGAGTACTACACCGGCTACCTCGTCGAGAAGTCGCTCTCGGTCGACAACCTCTTCGTCTTCATCATCCTGCTGTCGGCCTTCGCCGTGCCCCGTGAGCTGCGCCAGCGGGTGCTGCTCATCGGCGTCGGCGGCGCCCTCGTGCTCCGCGGCATCTTCATCGCCCTCGGCGCACAGATGATCGCGAGCTTCGCGTGGACCTTCCTGCTCTTCGGCGCGATCCTGCTCGCGACCGCGGTCAAGGTCGGTCGCGACGCCCTGTCGCACACCGACCACGCCATCGACGTCGACGAGCTCCGCAGCGTGCGGCTGATCCGCCGCCTCCACCCCGTCACCGACGCGTATGCCGGCACGAACCTGACCGTCCGACGTGACGGTCGCCGGGCGCTGACGCCCCTCGCCCTCGTGGCCATCGCCATCCTCGGCACCGACATCGTCTTCGCCATCGACTCGGTGCCGGCCGTCTACGGGATCACCGGTGACCCCTACCTCGTCTTCGCCACGAACGCCTTCGCCCTGCTCGGCCTGCGCGCGCTCTACTTCGTCCTCGAGGGCGCCTTGGCCAAGCTCGTGCACCTCGGGCACGGGCTGTCGCTCATCCTCGCCTTCATCGGGGTCAAGCTCGTCCTGCACTGGGCGCACGGTGTGTGGCCGGGCGTCCCCGAGATCCCGACGCTGCTCTCGCTGGGCGTCATCCTCGGCGTCCTCGCCGTCGTCACCGCGACGAGCCTGCTCGCCAACCGGAGGCTCGAGTCGGACGCGTCCGCCCCGGCAGACGAGCCCGAGCCCGAGTCCGAGCGCGAGCGCGAGCCCGAGCGCGAGCCCGAGCCCGAGTCCGAGCGCGAGCCCGAGCGCGAGCCCGAGGACGAGCCGTCGTCCGTGCCGCGGGCCTGACCGCGTCGTCCGCCCCCGTCGAGTGCCCACTTCCCG
>NZ_JBFULD010000450.1:0-2558 GCF_056400505.1 Terrabacter sp. P5_B1 | reverse complement strand
GGTGAGGTCGAGCCAGGCGAGATAGGTCGACTCCGGCACGACGAGACGGGCGCCGGGCAGGTGCTCCGCGACGAGGTCGGTGAGCAGGTGCCGGTTCGCGTCGAGCTCGCCGACGAGCCGGTGCAGCCACTCGCGACCGTCGCGGTAGGCCGCCGTCTGCGCGATGACCCCCAGATGGCTCGCGCCGAAGGTGACGAAGGGGTGCAGCCGGCGGACGTCGTCGACGGCCGCGTCGCCGGGCACGATGATCGCCGCCTTGAGCCCCGCGAGGTTCCACGCCTTGGAGGCCGACGTGACGGTGACGCCGCGCGCGGTGCCCGGCACGGTGAGGTAGGGCGTGAAGGTGCTCGTCGGCAGGACCAGCGGCCCGTGGATCTCGTCGGACACCACGC
Source organism: Terrabacter sp. P5_B1 (assembly GCF_056400505.1). Classification (NCBI taxonomy): domain Bacteria; kingdom Bacillati; phylum Actinomycetota; class Actinomycetes; order Micrococcales; family Intrasporangiaceae; genus Terrabacter; species Terrabacter sp. P5_B1. The sequence goes on along the minus strand of NZ_JBFULD010000450.1, from coordinate 2,166 downwards.
GCACGCCGTGCTCGTCGGCCACGCGGGCGAGCGCCTCGAGCTCTGCCGGGGTGGGCACCGTACCCGTCGGGTTGTGCGGGTTGGACAGCAGGTATGCCGTCCGGGCGCCCTCGGCGGTCAGCCTCGCGAACACCTCGGCGAGACCCTCGAGGTCGAGGCGGTGGTCGGCCCCGAGGGGGGCTTCGACGACCCGGCGTCCGCACGCCTCGATGACCTCGTAGAAGGCGTTGTAGACGGGCGGGCTGACGACGACYGGACCACCCGCATCGGTGAAGAGGCCGAGGAGATGGGTCACGCCGGTCAGGACGTCGGCCACGCGGGTGGTCGTCCGCGGATCGAAGCCCCACGCCCACTCGGCCTCTGCGAAGGCGGCGACCTGGACGGCATACTCCTGCGTCAACGCGTAGCCGGTGTCACCCCGCGACACGGCGGCGCTCACGGCGTCGACGACGGCCGGACACGGGGCACAGTCCATCTCCGCGATCCACATCGGGATGACGTCGGAGCCGTGCACGCCCCACTTGACGGACGTGCGGTCACGGCGCAGATCCGACAACGGCACCCCGAGGATCGGTGGCGTCGTCCTTCTCGTCTCGGGCATGGGGCGACCCTACGAGAGGGGACCGACGCGGTCGCGTGCGGTCCCGTCGCACCGTCGACTGGGTACGAGGGTCCCACGGGCGACGCCGGCGGCATACGGTGTCGTCGGCGGCGACCGAAGCCGCGCAAAAGGGACGTCAGAGACAGAGGTGGGAACCAGTGAGCATCTTGGGTTGGAGCAGGGACGCGACGATCAAGGCATCGGACGCGACCGCCGCACAGCTGCGCAAGGCGAAGGACGCCGGCGCGCTGGAGCGCGCCGCCCTGCGTGCCGACGGAGGGCTCACCGGGACGGCGACCCGTCTCGTCGAGCGTCTCCTCGATGTCGGCATCGACGGCAAGGGCCCCTTCGACCCCGCCCACGAGGTGGCGGCCAAGGCGCTCGAGCAGTCCCGTGGCGATCGCGACCAGGCGCTCCGGGTGATCGCGCGCGACCACCGTCAGCTCGGGGCCGTCGGCGGTTTCGCCACCGGTCTGGGCGGGTTCTTCACGATGCCGATCTCCCTGCCCGCCAACGTCCTCGAGTTCTACCTCCTGGCCACCCGCATGACGGCCGCCACGGCCAAGGTGCGGGGCTATGACATCGACCAGCCCGAGATCCGCTCGGCGATCCTGCTCACCCTCGCCGGCGCCGACAGCGACGACCTGCTCAAGAAGGCCGGACTGGTGGCCGCCGGGGGCAAGCTGTCGTCGGTCGCCTTCGACCGGCTGCCCGCGCCGGCCCTGATGGTCCTCAACAAGGCCGTCGGCTTCCGCCTGCTCGGCCGCATCGGCCAGGGCACGTTCGCCAGGCTCGGACGGGCCGTGCCCCTCGTCGGCGGACTCATCGGCGCGGCTGTCGACGTCTACATGCTCAGCCGCATCGCCAAGCAGGCAGCCAAGGAGTTCCCGGCCGTCGCGACCTTCGGGCCCTGAGCCAGCGGCTTGGGCGACCCACACCCGTGAGGAGCACGAAGATCACCGTTTCGCAACGCCGTCAGCGCGGGGGAATCGCCCCGGCCACCCGCTCGTTGGGCCGGGCATGAAGACCGCATCCCGCGTCAAGATGGCAGCAACCGTCGCATCGGTCGTGCGCGCCTCCACCCGGCCCGGCGCACCGACCATCCCGGAGCGGGTGCAAGCCGTGCCTCGCCTCGTTCGTGCCACCATCGAGAGGACGTATGCCGGTACGACCCTCAAGCGGCTCGGGCTCGTCGCGGGGGCGGTCGCCTACGTCGCGTCCCCGATCGACCTGCTGCCGGAAGCGGTCCTCCCGGTGGTGGGCGCCGCCGACGACGTCGTCGTCATCTCCTGGGCGATCAAGGCGTTCTTCGAGGAGACCGATCGCTTCATCGCTTGGGAGGCCGGCCAGGGCGTGCGCGTGCGCCCGTCACGACCGTCTCGCGAGGGGTCCGGAGACCTGGGGGTGACGGCCGGGGCGACCGAGCCCCAGAGCGGTGGGACCGCCGGCACGGGGTCCGACACGTTTGCGGGTCGCAGGGATCGCGTCCGGCTGCCCGAAGGCGCCCGGCAGGCGACCACCGACTACGTCCTCGAGTCGGTGCGCAAACGCCTGGAGCGCTGAAC
>NZ_JBFULD010000449.1:0-2605 GCF_056400505.1 Terrabacter sp. P5_B1 | reverse complement strand
CTGCGCCGGAGCCAGGAACTGCGGTTCGGCTCCCATGATGTCCAGGACGTGTGGGTTGACGCCGAGGTGACCGGCGAACTCCCTCAGTTTGGCCGCCCGGCACTGGGGGTCGAAGACATCGGGCGCAAGGATCTCGACCACGACCCAGTCACCGCGCTCGATATCCCTGAGCCGGACCCCGTCGTGGCGCTGGTCCATCAGTCGCGAGTGGAACTCCACGCCTTGGTACTCACCGACCACCCTCTGCTCCAGCCAGACGAGGTCCCCGCAGCCCAACCACACCCCTGAGTGGCTGACGACGTCCTCGTTGAGCAGGGGTTCAGGGAGTCCGGCTCGCATCACCATGAGGCGACTCCGAGTCTCCATGGGCGACCAGGAGCCCACCCTGATACGAGGGATCGCGTAGGTGAGCGTCACCTTGCCGCGAGGCCGGACACGCCGCTCGACGGCGCGGCGTAGCGGCTCGGTCCCGCCGAGCAGGTTGGCCACCGCATCCCCCGCCACGATGAGGTCGTCGAGGCCGACCGGGCGGCCCGGACCGACGAACTCACCGAGATCGGCCCAGGTGTCTGCCGGCGCGACGACGGGCAGTCCCTCCACCTGGACGACCTCCCGGCTCTCCAGGCCGCGGTGACCCCAGACCTCCGGCCGCCGGACCCGGTTGGCTGCGGTTGGCGTGACGATGTGGATCCTCAAGTCGTCCTCCACGGCATACGGAAGCGGGATGCCCAACAGCTGGGCTGCGGTCACGTGGGAGAAGGCGAAGTCCTTCGGCGCCGCGGCGACGAAGCTCTGAGCTTGCTCGAAAACGGTTGTCGGCAGCTTCACGGATCGGACGCCGCGCGTGGGCGTCCACAGGTCCTGGGCCCGGAGGCGTCGGCGCGTCAGACCCAACGCGAGGGCCTCCGACGCGAGGAAGGGACGGGTCGTCAGGTCGTGGGGCAGCGGCGTGGGATCCATGCGGGGACGATGGACGACGCGCGGCTGCAGCGACAGGTCCTTGAGTGAGCCTGTGGATGGGATGGCGATCCGTTCCAGAGGTGTGGATGACCCCAGCCGCGTGGCCACTCGACGGCACGGAGGCGACCACACGCGGCCTTTCGACAGTTGAGAGGCGGCCAGACGCGGCCTTTCGACGGTTGAGAGGCGACCACACGTGGCCTTTCGACGGTTAGAGGATCTGGGCGGCCACCGTGCGGGCGAGGTCGGGGTGCTCCGGGGCGTCCGACGTGGTCGCGTCGGGGGTGGCGAGGAGGCCGGCCGCGAAGAGCAGGTATGCCGTGTCGACCGTCGCTTGCGCCGCGCGCGGCACCTTCCAGCCACCGGCGTGGTCGGCCAGGATCGCGCCCAGCACGTGGTCGCGGCCGGAGGCGTCGGTGTGGCGCAGCACTCCTCCGGACCCGACGAGGACCCTGACGTCGGCGAGCGGACGGGCCGACTCGGTCGGCTGGGCGGGTCGAGCGTGCCGGCGGACCGCGACCAGGGCCGCTAGTCGCGCCAGCTCGAGGTCGTGGCCTCGCTCGACGTCGTCGCCGGGGAGCGAGCCGGGGCGCTCGTGGACGCGGGCGGCATACGCCGTCAGGGCCGCGGGGTCGGCGACCGTGTCGAGGAGGTGCTCGGCGGTGRCCGCCTCGATGACGTGCTCGGCGTTCCAGCGCAGACCGAGGTCGCCCTCGACCGCGCGAGCGTGCCAGAGCGGCGCGACGACGTCCTTGCGCAGGGCGGCATCCTCGCCCGTGGGAGTCAGGCACGAGTAGACGTCGGTCGTCGCACCGCCGACATCGACGACGAGCACGTCACCGTCCGTCACCGAGGCCAGCACCTCGACGCCGCGCAGCACGACGTCGGGCGTCGCTGCCTCGACCATCGCCGCGAAGGCCGGGTCGCGCGACAGGCCCTTGCCGCCGATGACGTGGCGCAGGAAGGCCTCGCGGATCGCGGCCCTGGCGGACTCCGGCGCGATGACACCGATCTGCGGGAGGACGTTGTCGGCCAGGACGGTCGGGCGGCCGGTGCTCGTGAGGACCGCTGCGGCCTCGTCGCGCGCGTCGACGTTGCCTGCCACCACGACCGGAACGGCGTGCGCGCCGCGACCTCCGATGACGCCCTTGGCGAGGCGGGCTGCGTTGTGCAGCAGGACGTTCCGGTTGCCGCCGTCGGTGCCCCCGACGAGCAGGATGATGTCCGGCCCCGACGCGCGGACGGCGGCGACGTCGGCCGTCGTCAGCTCGCCGCTGGCGACGTGGACGACCTTCGCCCCCGCCGACAGCCCCACGCGATGACCGGCCTGCGCGGTGACGGTGCGCTCGTAGCCGACCACCGCGAGCCGCAGTCCGCCTCCGGCGCTCGAGCACGCCCGCACTCTCGCGTCGTCGGACACCCCAAGCTCGGCGCGCAGCGCGCGGTAGCCGTCGAGGATGTCGCCGCGGCCCTGCGTGCCCGTCGTGGGTGTGGATGCCGTGCCGATCACGATGCCGTCGTCGGAGAGCAGGGCACCCTTGGTGAAGGTCGACCCGAAGTCGACGGCCAGGATCGTCATGCGGCGGTGTGGGTGGGGCGCGGCTCAGCCGTGGATGTCGAGCGCCTCGCGCAGGTCGGCGATGAG
>NZ_JBFULD010000448.1:0-2631 GCF_056400505.1 Terrabacter sp. P5_B1 | reverse complement strand
CGGGGGAGTCGGCGGGACCCGCCCTGGCCGGCGCGGCCAAGTCTCGTACCTGCTGGCCGGGATCGCGATGGCGACCGCCGGAGTGGGGGCCCGGCGGACGATGAACGACCAGCCGGGCGTGTCACTCGTTACCGAGTACCGCCCGGTGCGCCGGCGGCGCCGCGCGTCCTGACCGCAAGCGCAGCTGCCACGTCGCGTCCATCACATGCGAGCGTCCTCCAGCCGCCGCCGCGCGGTCCGGCCAGAATGAGAACGTGGCCGCGTGGCAGCATGACCTCCTCCCCGAGCCTCCCAGCCCGCCGCCGACGGCGAGGTGGGCAGACCTCGACGGCCCCGTGCACTACGTCGACTACGGCGGACCGGAGGACGGGCCGCTGCTGCTGCTCGTGCACGGTCTCGGCGGTTCCGTCCTCAACTGGGCCGCGGTCGCGCCGACGCTCGCCGAGACGTGCCGGGTCCTGGCAATCGACCTGGTCGGCTTCGGTCGCACGCAGCCGTTGGGGCGATCGCAGCACATCGACGCCAACCGCGACCTGCTCGCACGCTTCGTCGACGAGGTCGTCGGCCACCCGGTCATCCTGGTCGGGAACTCGATGGGTGGCCTGCTCGCGATGCTCCTCGCCGACGCCCGCCCCGACGTCGTCAGCGGGCTGGTGCTCGTGGACCCCGCTTTGCCCGTGGGTCCGACGGCTCGCCCCGACCCTCTCGTCACCGTCATGTTCGGGGCGTATGCCGTCCCCGCCGTCGCGCGCGGCTTCCTGGCCCGCCGGCGCTCGCTGCTCTCCGCCGAGGGACAGGCCATGGCCCTGCTGCGGCTCTGCTGCGTCGACACGAGGAGGGTGCCGGCGCACGTCGTGCAGCAGCATCTCGAGCTCGCCCGGGAACGTCAGGGCTACCCGGACGTCGACGCCGAGCTCATCGTGGCGGGGCGCTCCCTGATCCTCGTCCTCGCCCGCCGGCGCTGGCTCTACGCGCTGATGGGGCGGATCACCGTCCCCGTGCTCCTCCTGCACGGGGCGAAGGACCGGCTCGTCCCCATCGCCGCGGCGCGAGCGGTGGTGAAACGGAACCCGGCGTGGCGCTTCGAGGTCGGGGAGGACGTCGGGCACGTGCCCCAGCTCGAGGCGCCGGGCTGGACCGTCGACCGGATCCGTGACTGGCTCGTCGACGAGGGCAGGGTCGCGGTTCTCGCTGCCCGACCCTGAGGCTGCATGCAGGCAGGCATCGAGGGCGGCTTCGGTGAACCTCCCCAGGAGGCTGACCCCCACCTTGCCGGTGGAGGCCACCGCTCCGAACGGCGTGCCCAGGTCCCGTCCTGTCGCCCTTCTCGCCCGACCGGTCGTGGCTGGTGCCCCCGCGGGGTCGGCACCTTCGAGGTGGGTTTCAACGGCCACACCATGGGCCGCACACGGAAAGTGTGCACAGGGCGGGTTGGCACCGCGACCCGGTGGGCATGAGGGGGGCACGTCAAAGGCGACACTCTCCGCGTCGACGGCGACCGAACTACGGGACCGTCCAACCAGCCCAACCAGCCCAACCAGCCCCACCGACTCGATGATCGAAAGGCCCACATGGCACCCCCTCGGCAAGGCCGGTTTCGACTCGCCCCATTCCCGGGGTACTCCACTACGACCGCGAACGGCACCAGGGTGTCGTGTACCGGTTGCTGCCTGCCCCTTCCGCTGGGCTGCCTGACAAGCATGATCGCCGTTGCCGCGCCTCTGAGCGTGGCATGGATTCGTCGAAGGCACAGACGGCCATGAGACACCTGCCGGGACTGACATAGCGGCAACCGCTTCACCCCGACCGGGCTCGGTAACTGAGCCCAGACGTTCGGGTGCGTAGAGGCTTCACGCACCCGGAGGCCTCGCAGATGGCGTCCTTCTCCCTCGCCCCTCATGGCCAGGCTGTGCCTGCGCGTCGTTGCGCAGACGCTTCGCCTTCCGTACTGGTGTGTTGCGACGTGGGCGACTGGCTAGTTCAGTGCGTTCGGCTTCGTGCGCTGGAGAAGGTCAAGGGCAAGGGCGCTGCCGTCCGGACACGGGAGGGGACGGCAGCGCCCCACGCGCCTGGGACTCAGGGGCGATCCCGGGCGCAGCCGACGACGATCCGGGTGTCGACCTTTGCAGGAGGGGTGCCTCGGCACTGGATCGACGCCACCGTCATTGTCTCGCACTCCGAATCCCATGGCGCGGGAACGCGATCCATCCTCAGGCGACGTACAAGCTACGCCCGAGCCTTGACCGGATTTGTTCCCGCGGGTGTCTGCCTGTCGGTGCCGAGCCCACCAACGCCCGCGCCAGGTGGGCTCCGCAGACGCGCCGGATGACGGCTACCGGGCACGCGTCCCTCAAGACGGTGGAACCTCGCTTTCGCCTGAGCATGTAGGCCCCTGGCGGAGCTTCCCAGCGTGCTCCTGAGGGAGGGTGGGCACGTTGTCAGCCGAGATATCTGAAACCGCTTACACAGGGCGCTGTCGTTCGGTTGGATGTAGCAGGTCCACGCCCCACGTGGACTTGATGGCTGTCGTGTCCTCAACCTCCCCGCAGGGCACGCGCAGCGCATCGCCAGAAGGCGACGCTGGCGGCGGCCTCCACTCCCACCTTGGGAGGCCGCCGCCACGTTCAGCAC
>NZ_JBFULD010000447.1:0-2648 GCF_056400505.1 Terrabacter sp. P5_B1 | reverse complement strand
CCGTCGCCCTGCGGGCCGCCGGCGACCACGCCGGGGCACGCGACGTCGCAGAGCAGGCCCGCGAGGTCGCGGTCCGCCTCGAGGCGAAGCCGCTCCTCGCCGAGCTCGACAGCCTGCGCCCCACCGAGGGTGACGGGCCGACCGAGCTGACGCCGCGCGAGCTCGAGGTGCTGGCCCTGCTCGCGCGAGGTCTGACCAACGGCCAGATCGGCAAGCAGCTCTACATCAGCCCGAAGACCGTGAGCGTGCACGTGTCCAACCTGCTCGCCAAGCTCGGCGCCTCCGGCCGCACCGAGGCGGCCGCCATCGCCCGCCGGCGGGGCCTCGTGTCCCCCTGAGGCCCTCGCTGTGACCCTGGTGTGACCTCGGCCTCGGCCCGCGGTGCCCCGAAGTGGTGCAGTACCTCGGCGTGGACCCCTCGACCGGGCTCCCCGCCTTCGCCGAGCTCGTCGTCATGGTCATCGCCTACCTCGTGCTCGTCGGGCTCGGCAAGCTGCGGTTCTACCGCGCGGCACCGCCCCACGCGGGCGCCCCGTCCGACCTCGGCCACCGCTTCGTGCGACGGCGCGCAGCGCGCTTCAGCGTCACGGCGCCGCCTGCGTCGCGCCTTCGGCCGGGACGGTCTCGAGCACCGGGGCCCCCGGGCGCGAGCGCCGCAGGCCCGGCGTGAGGGCGATCGAGACGACGACCGACGCCGCGGCCATGACGCCCATCGCGTGCGCCGCCGCGACCGGCCCCATCCCCAGGGTGCTCGCGACCGCGCCGCCGAGCAGGGCACCGAGGGCCTGGCCCACCATGAGGCCGGTGCCCTGCAGGCCGAACACCTGACCGCGGGCCTGGCCGTCGGTGTGCGACACCAGACGCTCCTGCAGCGGCAGGCTGGCGGAGTAGCCGACGGACGCCACGAAGGCCAGCGCGGCGGCATACGGCAGCGACGGGACGAGGAAGAACGCGAGGTAGGGCACGGCGAGCAGCAGGCGCAGCGGACCGATGAGGCGGTCGCGCACCGCCACCGCGAGGAAACGGCCGACGACGATGTCGCCGAGGAGCATCCCGGCGGCCGTGACGGCGAAGAGGTAGCCGGCGCGCTCCCCCGCGAAGGGGACGAAGAGCGCCTCGCAGCCGACGATGAGGCCGTTCGGGACCCACATCGTCAGGTAGAGCGGGCGGATGACGCGCGAGCCCAGCAGTGACCGGTTCACCTCGCGCGTGCGGCGCACGAGGGACGCGCCGGCCTGGCGCGGCGGGTGGTCCGAGAGGCCGAGGCGCAGCAGGAGCACCGCGACGAAGAGGGCCGCCCCCGCGCCGAGGAAGAGCTGCGTCGTCGTGAAGGTGATGAGCAGCAGGCCACCGATGCCGTAGCCGACGATCTGCATGCCGCCGACCGCGATGTTCATCGTGGCCCTGCCGAGGATGAAACCGTCCGGCGGGAGGATGTCGGAGACGAGCGCCATCATGCTGCCGCCGAGGGCCGAGGTGATGAGCGGCCCGACCGCGAGCAGTGCGAAGCGCCAGCCCCACTCGAGTCCGGGGAGCGCCTGCAGCAGGTCCGTCACCATGGTCGTGCCGGCGACGACCACGAGCGCGGTTCGCGGCCGCACGAGGTCGGAGCCGGAGCCGAAGAGCGTCTGACCGACGAGCCGCATGAGCGGGGCGCCGAACATCGCGAGCGCCGTCAGGACCGGGGACCCGGTCGCGGAGAAGGTGATGGTGCCGAGCGCGAGGGACGCGACGGCATACGACCCGATGTTGAGGCACTGGACGAGGAAGAGGACCTGGAAGTCGCGGATGGCGAACAGCTGGCGGTAGGTCTTCACCCGGCCACCCTGACGGCCCGACGTCGTCGGCGCTAATGTTTCGGACGGAGGCGAAACATGGGGACGTGGCGGATCTCGGCCGACCTGCTGGCGCGGAGCCGCTTCGTCGTGTCCCCGCGCATCGAGACGGTCGCCGCGCTCAACGACCTCGTGCGGCCCAGCGACGCCGCCGGTCGCGCCTTCGCCGCGGCGCACCGCGAGTCGTTCGAGGAGATGCTGGCGGAGCACCCGGCGCGGCGCGCCGTCCTCGAGCACAGCTGGCGGCCGGGCTGGATCTCCGACTGGCTCGCGCTGCCGCCCGATGGTCCGGGACGCAGCTTCGCCGAGGAGATCGACGACGTGCGGACGTTGGGAGACAAGCAGGTTCGCGTGTGCCTGCGTGAGAGCAGCCCCGAGGCCACGCTCCCGCGCATCCTGACCCGGCCGGGCACCGCAGAGCACGCGGCGCAGCTGCTCGAGTGGGTCTGGACGCATGCCCTCGCGACCGACTGGGCCCGTCGCGAGCGCATCCTCCGCGCCGACATCGTCTCGCGCACGGCCCGGCTCGCCACCCACGGATGGGCGGGGGTGCTGCGCGACCTCGGGCGCGACCGCGAGTGGCTCGGCGACGGCCAGCTGCGGATCAACCGCTTCGACCTGCCGTCCCGCGTGCTCGATGACGACGCGGACCTCTACTTCGTCCCCGCACACGGCACCGCCACGTGGGTCGGGTGGGACCTGCCGAGGCGCTACGCGATCTACTACCCCGTCACCGGAGCGCTCGCCGCGGTCGACGGCCAGGCCGACGATGGGCTCGAGCGGCTCGTCGGGGGCAGCCGCGCCCTCCTGCTC
>NZ_JBFULD010000446.1:0-2649 GCF_056400505.1 Terrabacter sp. P5_B1 | reverse complement strand
CTCCTTCTCCGTGCCGAGCGTCATCGTCGCGGAGGACCTCGCGCCCGCCGAGACGGCGACGCTCGACCGGCGGCTCGTCGTCGGCATCATCACCGAGGCGGGCGGTCGCACGAGCCACACCGCGATCCTCGCCGCGCAGATGGGGATCCCCGCCGTCGTGCAGCTCGCGGACGCCACCGAGATCCCGCCCGGCACGCCCGTCGCGCTCGACGGGGACACCGGCGAGGTGACGATCGACCCCGACATGGCGCACGTCACCGCCCAGCGGGAGCGGGCCGCCCGTCGGGCCGAGGCGCTGTCACACCTCTCGGGTCCCGGACGCACCTCCGACGGTGTCGAGGTCGCGCTGCTCGCCAACATCGGCGGCGTCGACGACGCCGTCGCGGCCGGAGCCCAGGACCTCCAGGGGGTCGGGCTCTTCCGCACCGAGTTCGTCTACCTCTCGGCGACCAAGGCGCCGACCGTCGCGGAGCAGACCGAGATCTACCGCGGCGTCTTCGCGCCGTTCGAGGGACGCCGCGTCGTCGTGCGCACCCTCGATGCCGGCGCCGACAAGCCGCTGAAGTTCGCCGACCTCGGGCCGGAGGAGAACCCCGCCCTCGGGCGCCGGGGCCTGCGCCTCTCGGCCGAGCGTCCCGACCTGCTCGACGCCCAGCTCGAGGCGCTCGCCATCGCCGCCCGCGAGACCGGCGCCGACGTCCGCGTCATGGCGCCGATGGTCGCCACGGCGGAGGAGGCCGCGTGGTTCGCGCGGCGCGTCCGTGAGAACGGGTTGCCCAAGGCCGGCGTCATGATCGAGGTGCCCGGAGCCGCGCTGCGGGCCCACGACGTGCTCGGCGAGGTCGACTTCGGCTCGCTCGGCACCAACGACCTGGCGCAGTACACGATGGCCGCCGACCGAATGCAGGGCGCGCTGTCCGACCTGCTCGACCCGTGGCAGCCAGGCGTGCTCGACGTCGTCGGGCTCGCGTGCCAGGGTGCGGCCCGTGTGGACCGGCCGATCGGCGTCTGCGGTGAGTCGGCCGGTGATCCGCTCCTCGCGCTCGTCCTCGTCGGGCTCGGAGTCTCGTCGCTCTCGATGGCGCCGAGCAAGGTCCCCGTCGTGCGCCTGGCGCTCTCGCTGCACTCACTCGAGGAGTGCCAGTCGATCGCCGCGGCCGCCCGCGGTGCCCGCACCGCCGTCGACGCCCTCACCGCGGTCCGGGAGGCTGCGAGGCCCGAGCTCACCGACCTGCTCTGAGGCCGCCGACGACGTGATCGGGCCCGAGGGACCGGTGCCGGGGCTGTTCGTCGAGCGACCCCTTTCTGGCCCTCTTCGAGGCAGGTCCAGGGGTGCCGCCCGACGACGGTGTGGTGCTGGCCCGCCTCCACCGTGCCGCGGACGTGCTCGCCGCGGATGGGTCGATCAGGCGCCACGTCCGGCGCTCGGGGCACGGGGACCGCTGACGCCCCCCGAACGGGTGACCACTCTCATACGGACGAAACGGGTTTATCCACAACACTGCTGGATAGACTCGACATGGACGTCGAGAACGGCGGCCCTGTGGCAAAGGAGCTCGGCATGAGCGCGTCCAGCCTCTTCATGGATCAGGTCCGACTCGAGGACGGGTACCACGAGGACGACCTTCCCTTCATCCAGCACGCGTTGACCCAGCTCTTCACGCAGCTGGAGCGCTTCGACCCGTCGATGGTCCACATCGGGCTGCGGGTCAAGGACCGTGGGCAACCCGGCATGCACACCTCCGTCGAGGTCTGCGTCAGCGGCCTGCCGACCATCGTCGGCGTCTCGAACCTGACGGATACCAAGGCCGCCCTCAAGGACGCCGAGTCGAAGGTCGTGTCACAGCTGCGCGAGGCGGCCGACCGGCACCACGACCGCCGGCCCCGGCAGCGGCGTCACTGACCGTCAGCCTCCCGAACGCCGCTGCGGAGCGATCAGTTGCGGCGTGCGACCCGGGCCGTCAGTACGGCGGTGACCGGGATGCCCAGCCAGAGCCACGCGATGGTGGTGGCCGAACCTAGGCGCGCGCTCAGCTGTACGTCGTTGAAGAGGTAGATGTAGAGCGTGAGCAGGCCGAGTTGACCCGCCACGAGCAACACGCGGCTGCGCTCGTTGCGGTACCGATCGGAGTAGACGGGTGGGGGTCTGAGCCAGAGAGCAATGACGACTGCCGCGACGACGGCGACCTGGGTCAAGTGGTCCGTCCACGCCTCCGGCCAGAAGCTGTCGAGGTGCAGCACGACGAGTGGGACGACGACGAGCAGCATCAATGCCCTCGGCTCGAGACCGGCGGTGCGCGCGGTGCCGGCCATGGCGAGGACGACGATGGTAAGCACGGTCTCCACCTGTCCGGGCGTCGACCATGCTGTCGGGGTGGTGTCGGACGCGAAAGCGATACCGAGCAGGGCAGGGAGGAGCCACACCCCGGCGGCCAGCCACAGGTAGAGGCCCGCCGTCAGGCGGCGCCGGATCGCGAGCTCACCAGTGGCCCCGAGCAGGATGGTTGTGGCGGCGACGAGCTGCACCGTCTCGACGTGGTCGATCACCCAGTTGGGCAAGGCGAAGAGAGCCCCGGTATCAACGGTGGGCGAGACGGTACTCACGATCGTCATGACGACGATCGTGGCGAGCGCCGCCACCTCCATGAC
>NZ_JBFULD010000445.1:0-2680 GCF_056400505.1 Terrabacter sp. P5_B1 | reverse complement strand
CCCTTGTCCCGGCCGCCGCGGGAGCTGACCCAGTGGGAGTCCCACGCGCCGCGTCCCTCGGTGCCGCGGATGGCGTGGACGAGGTCAGGGTTGACGGCCACCGAGTAGCGTCCGGGCGCGGCGACGAAGTGCTCGTCGTCCTCGCGGGCGTCGCGCTCCTCGACGAAGAGGTCGAAGAGCGTCTGACCGACCATCATGTGCTGCCACAACGGGACGGGGCGATGCTCCGAGACGATGACCTCGGTGTCGCCCCGCACCTCACCGAGCCAGGCGCCGAACTCCTCGGCGTTGCTCACGGTCGCCGACAGCGACACGACGCTGACGTCCGGCGGCAGGTGGATGATGACCTCCTCCCACACCGCCCCGCGGAACCGGTCGGCGAGGTAGTGGACCTCGTCCATGACGACCCAGCCGAGCCCGCGCAGGGTGGTCGACCCGGCATACATCATGTTGCGCAGGACCTCGGTCGTCATGACGACGATCGGCGCCTCGCCGTTGATCGACGCGTCACCGGTGAGCAGGCCGACCTTGTCGGCGCCGTGGACGCGGGCCAGGTCGGTGTACTTCTGGTTCGACAGCGCCTTGATCGGCGTCGTGTAGAACGCCTTGCGCCCGGTCGCGAGGGCCATGTGCACGGCGAACTCGCCGACGATCGTCTTGCCCGCGCCAGTCGGCGCCGCGACGAGGACACCGCGACCCTCCTCGACGGCGCGACACGCCTCCGTCTGGAAGTCGTCGAGCGGGAACTCGAGTCGCGCGGCGAACTCTGCGAGCCGCGGCCACGTGGCGATCATGCAAGCACCTCCTTGGGGGTCACGACGTGCAGGGCACCGGGCACGACCTCGGCGTCGATGGGAAGGTCGGCGAACATCTCGCCGTCGGCCTGTGAGTGGATACCGCTCGCCTCCAAGCGAACTCGCCGGACGCGATGGATCTCGACGGCCGGATGGGTGATGTGCGTCCCTGAGTAGACCCTGGGGAAGACCCGGAGGAACGCCGCGATCGACAGCGCATGCACGATCATGACGTCGAAGAGCCCGTCCGTGACGTCGGCGTCCGGACAGACGCGCATGCCGCCGCCGAACGAGGTCGTGTTGGCGACCGCCACGAGCATCGCTCGCGTCTCGATGCGGCGCCCGTCGAGCTCGATCGCATACGGGATGGGCCGGAAGACGGGCAGCTCGCGCAGAACCGCGAGGTTGTAGCGCATCTGTCCGTGCGGCCACCTCATCCGCTGGGCCCGCGCGTTGACGACGGCATCGAAACCGGCACCGAGCACCCCGCCGAACCACGTCTCCCCCACGACGCCGTCGCTGACGCGTCCGAGGTCGATCCGGCGGGTGCACCCGTCGGTGAGAAGCGCCACCGCCGACGGCGCGTCGCGGACGGGCAGGCCGAGGTTGCGCGCGAAGTCGTTGCCGGTGCCCGCCGCCACGACGGCGAGCCGGGTGGACGTGCCTGCGCAGAGGTTGACCCCGAGGTGCACCATGCCGTCGCCGCCGACCACGACCACCGTGTCAGCGCCGGAGTCCACGGCATCTCGCCCACGGGCCCGCGCCTGCTGGTAGTCGCTGCCCGACACGTCGACGACCGCGTGCCCGGCCTCGAGGAGCAGCCGCCGCGTCTGCGCACCCAGCACCTGTCCCAGACCCTTCCCGGACGTGGGGTTGACGACCAGGGCGACACGGCGGGACACACCCGCACGCTACAGGGAGGACGCCTCGTCGTCGGGGACGTCCAACCAGTCGGGCTTGTGCTCCTCCTTGCGACGGTCGAGCAGGAACGCGACGCCGACCGAGGCGAAGTAGAGCGCCACCATGGGCGTGGCCAGGAAGAGCATGGTGTACGCGTCGGGCGTCGGGGTCATGATCGCCGCGAAGACGAGGATGACCATGACGGCCGGACGCCAGCCCTTGAGCATCGCCCTCGCCGGCAGCACGCCGACGAGGTTGAGCGCGACGAGGAAGACCGGCAGCAGGAACGCGCAGCCGAAGGCGATGATGAACTTCAGCACGAAGTTGAGGTACTGCGACCCGTCCTGGAGGTTGTAGGCACCCTGGGGCGTGAAACCGAGCAGGACYGCGACGGCCTTCGGCACCATGACGAAGGCGAAGAGGCAGCCGGCGAGGAAGAGCGGCACCGCGGCGACGACGAACAGTCGCGCGACGAGCTTCTCCTTGCTCGTGAGCCCCGGGACGATGAAGCCCCAGATCTGGAAGAGCCAGATCGGGGACGCGATGATGAGGCCGACGGTGAGGGAGGTCGTCAGCTGGAGCGCGAAGGCGTCGGTCATCCCCGCGAAGTTGATGTTGACGACGCCCTCGCGACCGACCTGCAGGTCCCGCAAGGGCTTGGTCAGTGCGTTGATGACGCGGTCGTAGTAGATCCAGCCGACGACGCCACCGATGACGATGGCGATGGCGCTGATGGTGATGCGGTTGCGCAGCTCACGGAGGTGGTCGCCGAGTGACATCCGCCCCTCGGGGTCGCGCTGGCGTCGCAGTGACGGCATTCAGGTGAGTCCGTGTGACGGGTCCGGGAACCGACCCACTCAGAACGTCGAGTCGCGACGGACGTCGTCCGTGCTGCTCGTCGGCGTCGGGGTCGGCGTGGGAGTCGGCGTGGGAGTCGTCGTCGCGGCCGGAGTGGCGGCGCGCAGGCGGTCGGCCTCCGCGCGGGC